>JBJMNL010000277.1:0-8842 GCA_045804285.1 Gemmatimonadaceae bacterium | reverse complement strand
GTCGGGGTCGAACAACGTCTGGGTCCAGTTCCAGCAGACGCGCACGGACCTCGGCCCCGGGGCGGCGCTGGTCAATCTCATGACGAAGCGCATCGAGGCGGGGACGGACACGCCGGACCGCTTCGACTATTACTTCTACAGCTTCGAGGACGCCCCCGACCCGTGCCGGCCGTTCACGAGCTGCGAAGGGTTCCGTCCCGGCGCGAACGTCGTCCTCCCGGGCGGTGGCGGCACGGTCGACTTCAACTGGATGAACAACAACGCCGAGACGCGGCAGCCGATCGTCACGTTCGCCGAGAACAAGCTGATCGCCGCCGAGGCGGCGTTCCACGCGGGCGGTCAGGCTGCGGCCCAGAGCTACCTCGATGCGGTGCGCGCCCGGCAGAACTACGGCGACACGACGTTCGTGGCGCAGACACCGATTCCGGCCACGCTCCAGAACATCATGGAGGAGAAGTACATCGACCTGTACCTCAACATCGAGTCGTGGAACGACTACAAGCGCACCTGCCTCCCGTACATCGCGCCGGCGCCGTCGAGCACGTCGTCGGACCAGACGCGGGCGGAGGTGCCGGGTCGGCTGCCGTACGGCCTCTCCGAAATCAACACGAACGGTAAGAACATTCCCGGCGGCGTGACGGCGAACGGGCGGAACGACAACGACCCGAAGGCCTGCCCGACGCTCAACTACACGACGTCGAGCCCGACAGCGTACTAGGGCGCTGACGGGCCGGAGAGGCGGGGCCGCGGACCGACGCGGACGGAGGACGCGAAGGACCGCTGGTCGCTCTTCGGCAAAGTAAAGCTCCCCCCGCCCGGCCGGGCGGGGGGAGCTTTCTCGTCATCCTCGGCGCGCAGCGCCCGGACTCCGGGTGACGACGGGAGCGGAACGATTCGCGCCGCCGCGCTGCCGCTTCCCGGGTCCCGCCGCGCCAACGGGTCCTGGCCGCGGGGTCAGTCCGGAATTGCGCCCGGGAGGACGTAGGTGAGCGGGTCCACGACCTTGCCGTGGACGTGGATCTCGTAGTGCAGGTGCGGGCCGGTGGAGAGACCGCTGTTGCCGACGGCGGCGATCGTCTGGCCGCGGGTGACGCGCTGTCCCTCGCGCACGGAGACGCGCGAGAGGTGCGCGTACTTGGTCTCGATCCCGTTCCCGTGGTCGACCTCCAGCACGAGGCCGTATCCCGTCTGCTGGCTGACGCGCTCCACCCGACCCGCGGCCGGGGCGACGACGGGGGATCCCATCGGCGCCGAGAGGTCGATCCCCTCGTGCGGCCGCGAGACGTGGAGGATCGGGTGGAAGCGGCTGCGGGTGAACTGGCTCGTGAGCCAGCCGGCGGTCGGCATGATCGACGGCGTGGCGGCGAGCTTGTCGGCGTTGCGGGAGATCGCCGAGCTGACCTCGTCGAAGCCCACCGAGAGGAGGTTGGCGCGGCGGATCAGGCTGTCGATGTCAGCCGGCACGCCGGCGGCGGAGCGGGCCGGCGCCGCCGAGGGGGCGGGGAGCGCGGCGTCGAGTCCGGCCGAGTCGTTCGTCGGCAGGCCCGCGGCGAGGCGGAGCTGGCGGTCGCGCCGGCCCAGGGCCTCGAGGGTGTCGCGGAGTGCGTCGACGGTGGCGCGGAGGGCGGCGCTCTCGGTGCCGCCGGTGCCGGCGATGCCCTCCGAGGAGAGCGTGAGGCCGCCGGATGCCGGGAGTGCGCGCCCGAGCATCATCCCGGCGCCGGTGAGGAGGATGAGCGCCGTCGTCCCCCCTCGTTTCGCCCAGCGGAGCGTCCGCTCGGAGAGGTGGTACGTGCGGGGGGACTCGCTCCCTTCGGGGACCACGAGGATCGTCCAGCGGCGTTCGGTCATCCTTCTCCGTCGGCGGGCGGTACGTCGTCAGGCGGACTGCGGCAGGCGCGGCGGCCGCGGGATGATCCGGCGTGGGAGGGACCCCTCCCGGCCGGCTTCATCCCCAATGACGTGCCGTGGGGGCCCGCCGCAACCGTGTTCTTCGTCACCCCTGCCCGCCGCCGAGCGCTCCGTCCCTCCGCCGCGTCCCGCCGGGGAGGGGCGCCGCCGTCGTCGGCGATGGCGATCGATCAGGGATCGATCAGGGATCACCGCCTTCTCCGGCGGATCTCCAGCCGTGTCAGGTTCCGTCACGGAGTGTAAGGATTCTGTTGAGAAGTGTTGACGCAATCAGGCGCAGATCACTAAGCTCGCGAGATACTTTGTTTACCTCGGCAATTTCGTGAATCCCCAGTGGGAGGAGCGATCGCGCGAGTCGGAATCCGCCGTAGCGGCGTGCTCCGGACGCCGGTTCTCGTCCCCGCGACCCCGCGCCGTACCGGACTCAGCTACGGTCGGCGCGCCGCCGCTGTCCACCGTCACCCGTCACAGGAGGTGCCATCAACGCCATGGAGAGTTCGAGCCTGCGGTACCGCAGCCAGCAGCACATTCAACGGCACTCTACCGGTAAGTCGTTACACGGAGGACTAATGAGGTTCAGCATTCGGCGCCTGCTCGCAGTCGCGGGCGCGCTGGTCGTGCTTCCGGCGGTCGCCGCGGCCCAGTCGCCGGCGACGATCACGGGGCGGGTCACCGCCGAGGGCGGCACGCCGATCATCGGCGCGAGCGTCTTCCTCGAAGGCCTGCAGATCGGCGCCCAGACGACCGACGACGGCCGCTACACGATTCTCGTCCCCGCCGCCCGCGCGACGGGCTCGGCCACGCTGACGGCGCGCTCGATCGGCTACCGCCCCGTCTCGCAGCCGGTCACGCTCACCAGCGGCGCGACCATCACGCGCGACTTCGCGCTCGCCATCAACCCGCTCCGCCTCGGTGAGGTCGTCGTCACCGGCGCCGGCACGACGAGCACGCGCGAGCGTCTGACCAGCGTCATCAACAGCGTCGACACGACGTCGCTCAAGCGCTCCGCTGAGCCGCAGAACGTCGTCGCGGGCCTCGCCGGCAAGGCGCCCAACGTCGAGATCCGCTCGCAGTCCGGCGAGCCGGGCGCATCGGCGTCGATCAAGATCCGCGGCGGCTCCTCGCTGTCGGGGCAGAACCAGCCGCTGTTCGTCGTCGACGGCCAGCCGATCGACAACTCGACGATGTCGGTCAACGGTGGCGACGGCAGCACGGTCACGCAGAACCGCGCCGCCGACATCAACCCGAACGACATCGAGGCGGTCGACATCCTGAAGGGCGCCGCCGCGGCCGCCATCTACGGGGCGCGCGCCGCCAACGGCGTCGTGCTCATCACGACCAAGCGCGGCCATTCGGGCGCGCCGCGCTACACGTACTCGTCGACGGCCACCTTCGACGGCGTCAACAAGACGATGCCGCTGCAGAAGAAGTACGGCTTCGGCTCGGCGGGCGTGAACGTGACCTGCGCGCTCAAGCAGGTCGGGGACAGCGCCTACGTCGGCGTCGACGCGCCCGACTGCGTCCCGATGGCCCCCCGCGCGACGGACAAGGCGCTGCGCGCGGCGAACTCCGCCTTCGGCGCCCCGATCGCGGCCGGCACCCCGACGTACGACCACTCCGAGGAGATCTTCGACACCGGCGCGACGTTCGACAACAACCTGTCGATCTCGGGCGGCAACGATAAGACGACCTACTTCCTCTCGGGCGGCCTGACGAACCAGGACGGCACTATCGTCGGCCCGAACAACCGCTACAACCGCGCGAGCGTTCGCCTCAAGGGGACCCAGCAGCTCACGTCGCAGCTCAGCGTGACCGGGAACCTGAGCTACGTCGACACGCGCGGCCGCTACGTCCAGAAGGGCTCGAACACCTCGGGCCTCCTGCTGGGCGCGCTCCGCACGCCGCCGGACTTCAACAACAAGCAGTCCGTCAACCAGTTCGGCCAGCAGCGCCCCTACCGCTTCCCGAACGGCTCGAGCACGGAGAGCCTGCAGGGCAGCGCGTACTACGACAACCCGTTCTTCGTCGCGAACAACCCCGGGAATCGTAGCGAGCTCGGGCGCTCGATCTCGAACGTGAACGTCAACTACAACCCGCTGTCGTGGCTGACGCTGCAGTACACGTTCGGCGCCGACTACTACAACGACTGGCGCCTCGAGGCGCTGCCGTTGACCGCGGCCGGGAACCCGACGGGTGTCGTCTTCCGGTACGACATCAACAACCTCGAGCTCGATCACAACCTGATCGCGACGGCGCGCCACTCGTTCAGCGACAACTTCAACGGCTCGCTGACCCTCGGCCAGAACCTGAACTCTCGCCGCAACCGGCAGGTGTTCGTGACCGGCCAGGACCTGATCGCGCCGGAGCCGCTCGCGCTCCAGAACACGATCAGCTACATCCCGACCGAGACGCGGTCGCAGCGCCACATCGAGGCGTACTTCGCCCAGGGCGAGGTGCAGCTCTACAACCAGCTCGTCCTGAACGCCGGCATCCGTAACGACGGCTTCTCGACGTTCGGCGCCTCGAAGCGCCGCAACAACTTCCCGAAGGCCGGCGCCGCCTGGACGTTCACCAACGCCCTCGGCAACACCGACCAGAAGGGGATCCTGAGCTACGGCAAGCTGCGCTTCTCGTACGGCGAGACGGGCAAGGAGCCGCCGACCTACTCGGCGGTCGCCGACGTGAACTCGCTCACCGCGCTCTTCGGCAGCGGCTTCGGCGACGTCCTCAAGTCGACGCAGAGCGGCATCGGCGGCGTGGCGCTGCCGGGCACCGCGGGCAACACCTCGCTCCGCCCGGAGCGGACGCGCGAGAACGAGTGGGGCGCCGACTTCGGCTTCCTCGACCAGCGCGCCGACCTCGGCATCACGTATTACAACAAGCGCTCGACCGACGTCATCATCGCCGTCCCGGTCAGCGCCGCCGTCGGCGGCTACACGACGGCGTTCCAGAACGCCGCCGCGCTCCAGAACAAGGGGCTCGAGGTCGCGCTCAACGTTCGCCCGTACACGGCCCAGAACGTGGCCGTCGAGCTCGGCGTGAACTTCGGTCGCAACCGCGGCAAGGTGCTCAGCCTCGCCGGCGCCGACTTCATCCCCTACACCCTCGAGGGCTTCACCGGCTCGATCGGCTCGTCGACGGTCGGCTACGCCCCGGGCGTCATCCGCGGCTCGGACTTCGTGCGCTGCGGCCAGGCTCCGTCGGACCTCGAGCTCCCGCTCGGCTCGGCGACCAGCACGACCGTCGGGGCGGCCTGCGCCGGCGCCAAGAAGGGCGCGCTGTATCTCGACTCCACCGGCTACCCGGTGGTCGATCCGACGGACCGCGTGATCGCCGACCCGAACCCGAAGTGGAGCGCCGGCTACACCGCGTCGGTGCGCCTCCTCAACAAGGTCACGCTCGCCGGCCTCCTCGACGTCCGCCACGGCGGGCAGATGTGGAACGGCACGCGCGGCGCGCTCTACCGCTTCGGCACGCACAAGGACACGGAGATCCGCGACCAGCAGGGCACGTTCGGCAAGAACGTCCTGGCGGACGTCTACCCGGACGTCACCGGCCCCGGTGCCGGCGTGGTCGCCTTCTCGAACCTGCGCGACTGGCAGAACTGGTATCAGACGGACGGCGGCAGCGCCAGCGACGCGCAGGCGCAGTTCGTCGAGGACGCGAGCTTCGTGAAGCTGCGCGAGCTCTCGCTCACCTACACGCTCGACCAGCCGTTCATCAAGAACTTCCTCGGCCTGTCGTCGGCGGACCTGCGCCTCGCCGGCCGGAATCTGCACACCTGGACGAAGTACAAGGGCCTCGACCCCGAGACGAACCTCGGCGGCTCCGAGTTCCTCACGCAGGGTGTGGACTTCTTCAACAACCCGCAGACGCGTTCGTTCGTGGTCTCGCTGACCCTGAACCGCTGACGAGGATCATTCAGTGACGAATTTCAGACGTTTCGCTCCCGTCGCCGCCCTGGCCCTCGCGGGCTTGGCGGCCGGGTGCAAGGACTTCCTCACGGGTGGGGAGCTGACCCGCGACCCCAACCGGCCGACGGTGGCGACGAGCGGTAACCTGCTCATCGGCGCCCAGGCGAACCTCTGGGCGATCATCGGCGGCGACCCAGCGCGCGTGACGGGCATCTGGTCGCAGGAGTTCGCGGGTGGCCTGCAGCAGTACGCGAACTACGAGAATTACGGCCTGAGCGAGCAGACGACGAACGGCTTCCACCAGTCGCTGTACGCCGGCGGCGGGCTCGTCGACATCCGCCGCATCCAGGACAAGTCGCGCGCGGCCGGCGACACGCTGTTCCTCGGCATCGGCCAGGTCATGGAAGGGTTCCTGATGGGCACGGGCGCCGACCTGTTCGGCAACCTCGTGTACTCCGAGGCGCTCAAGGGGAAGGCGAACCCGGCCCTGGACAAGCAGATCGACGTTTACAACCAGGTCCAGAACGTGCTCGCCGAGGGGATCAAGAACCTCGAGGCGCCGAACACCGGCGGGACCAATGTCGGCCCCGGCTCGTCGGACCTGGTTTACGGCGGTGACGCGGACTCCTGGATCGAGCTCGCCCACACGCTGCGGGCGCGCTTCTACATGCACACGGCCGAGGTCGATCCGACCGCCTACCAGAAGGCGCTCGACGAGGCGAAGCAGGGGATCTCCAGCCACGCGGGCGACTACGTGGGCGTGTTCTCCGGCAACGCGCAGGAGCAGAACCTGTACTACCAGTTCAACGGCCCCGCCGGCCGTCAGGGCTATCTCCTGCCGAATCCGTCGTTCCTCAAGCTGCTCGAGACGCGCAGCGATCCGCGGCGCAGCGAATACTTCAACGCCGCCGGGACGAAGCTCAGCGCGACGCGGCTGGCTCCGAACTTCTCGCAGCCGTTCGTCACGTACAACGAGAACCTGCTGATCTGGGCCGAAGCCGCGTACCGAACCAATGACCCGGCAACGGCGCTCATCAAGCTCAACCAGGCGAAGACGGACGCCGGCGTCCCGACGGTGTCGGGGCTCACCGGCCCTGCGCTCCTCGCGGAGATCCTCCTCGAGAAGTACATCGCCGACTTCCAGCTCGGCGTCGAGGCCTGGAAGGACTACGAGCGCACCTGCACGCCGAACCTCGAGCCGACCAACGCCAGCCTCGGCGTCCCGGCGCGTATGTTCTACGATGCGGGTGAGCGGCAGACGAACACCAACATCCCGCAGCCGGGCCAGGGGATCAACGCCCGCCGCCCGGCGCTGTCGACCGGGTTCGTCGATCCGGCGAACGCGACGTCGGACGCCGACGGCACGGCGTGCAAGGCACAGCGGTAACGCTCCACCCCCGCGCGGCGGCCCGGACCGGGCCGCCGCGCGGGAACCTGGCTCCGCCAATGCAGGTAGGATTGTAGGATCGAGGCCCTCCCGGTCGACCGGGAGGGCTCTCGTCTTCCGAGTCGTTCACCCCACCTCGACCGACACCGCCCGGCGGGCGGTCCGCCCATGATCCAGATCAGACGCAGTCGGCTCGGCACCGCGTCGGTCGTCGTCGCGACGATCCTCTCGACCGCGTGCCACACCTACGTTCCGGCCCCGGATGGGAGCGTTGCACCGGGCGCGGTGGTACTCGTCAGACTCACCGACCGCGGCGCCGCGGACGTGACCTCGAGCGTCGGCCCCTATGCACGCACGATCGAGGGGCGCCTCAACTCCCTCACCGATTCCGCGGTCGTCGTCTCGGTCAACGAGGTGACGCGCGCCAACGGCGGGGAGGAGACGTGGCGCGGAGAGACGGTGAGCGTGCAGCGAAACGGCGTGGCCGAGCTGGCGGTGCCGAAGGTCTCGCGGTCGCGGAGCGCGCTGCTCGCCGGCGGGCTGCTGGCCGGAATCGTCGCGCTGGGCGTGGCGTTCGGCGGGGCCGGCTCCTCAGTCGGCGGCCGCGGGGGGAACGGCGGGACGGGCGGCACGAAGTAGGGCCCCCGGAGAGAGTCACGGCCGGCGGCACGGAAGCGCGCCGGCGAGCGGATGTCCGCTCGCCGGCGCGCTTCCGCGTTCAGTACACCGCGTTCAGTACACCGCGAGCGTCGAGCGCTGCAGCGAGCTCTCGAGCGTCCAGGTGACGGACTGACCCGGCTGGATCGAGAAGCGCTCGCTCCGCAGCGTCGAGAACCCGCCGATGGGCTTCGCAAGGAGCTGGAGCGGCGCCGACGCTGCGATGTACTCCCCCGGAAAGCTGAGCACGACATTGTGCCCCGCGGTGACCGTGCCGAGTCGGAACGGCTGGCCGCCGCCCCGGCTGAGCATGATCACGATGTCGCTCCAGTTGTGGTTCTCGATCGACACGTAGACGGAATCGGGGAGCGGGACCGCCTCGTCCTCGCCCGGCGACTTGGCGCGGTGCCGGCAGCCGGTCGTAGTGCCGCCGGCGACCGCCGCCAGTAGGGTCAGGAGCAGCGCGCGGGCGAGCCGCGCGCGGGCGAGCCGCGGGGCGAGGTGGGGAGCGGACGGCCGCATGCGCATGCATACCTCCGATCGGTGCCGGGTTCGGGCCGCCTCGTGCAGCCGGACGGCGCCCGACCAGCGTACGGCGCGGAGGAGGGGGCGTCAAGCCGGGCGGCGGAGCGGGGGACGGGGCGCGGGGGGCCCCCCCACCGGGAAGGTACGCCGATCGCCGCGCCGGCCCGCACCGGGATCGCGCGCGCGCCATCCCGCGCCCGCGTTCCCGCGCCCGCATTCTCGCGCCCGCCATGCCGCGCCCGGTGTGCATGGGATCCCACCGAATGCGCGATTGCCGGCCCGCGCGCTCTCCAACGGCAGAGCCGCGCGTCAGCGGACACGACCAGACGATCGCTTGCAATTCGTTGAAAACTCGCAAACCCCCCTCGCCGAACGGTCGCGGCGGCTCGGCGTGCGGCGTGTTGACGGCGCGCGCTCCGCGGCGAATAAGTGGGGCGCCACGCGGACG
>JBJMNL010000276.1:0-2291 GCA_045804285.1 Gemmatimonadaceae bacterium | reverse complement strand
GGCGTCACGCGGCGCCGCCGCGCCGCCGCGCCGCGCCGCGTGCCTCGGCGCCGCCGTCGCGCGCCGGGCTCGCCGCGGACGCGCGCTCGAGCGCACGTCGCGCATTGCGCAACGCCGCGAGCGTCTCCGGCGGTTCGTCGAGCACGCGCTCCTCCCCCGCCCAGTGCAGGATGTAGCGCACCACGCTCGCCAGCGCCGGCACGGTCGTCTCCGCGTCGGAGGACGCCCGGTCGCCGGCACGAAGGCGCGCCAGAAGCGCCTCGGCGCTCGCGAAGCCGGCGGTGAGCTCGGCCATGCGACGGCGCCCCGACTCGGAGGCGTCGTCGTAGCTACCGATCCCCTCCTCGAGCAGTCGGTCGAGGGCGTCGGCGAGGTCGTCGGCCACCGACGGCGGCGCGGGCGGGGTGGAGCGTCGGGAAGTGCGGCGATGCGGCATCGGGTGCGGCTCTGGTCACGCCGCGGCCGGCCCGGCCGCGGCGCGCCCGAACACTGCACGGCGCGGGCCGCGCCCGCGTCGCCCTGGCGCCTAACGTGCCGGCTCCGGCCTCCGTTCCGCGATCGAGAGCCCCAGATCGCGGGCGACGAGGCCCGCGAGCGCGCGGTAGGCCGCCGCGGCGCGGCCGGCGGGCGAGTAGAGCGTGGCGGGCGCGAGCGCGGGCGTACCGGACGCGGACGTCGTCCGTCGCCCCATCGGCACCGTCACGCCGTAGAGCGCGCCGGGGTGGCGCTCCTCGATCGCGTCGACGAGCGCCCAGCGGTCCGTGGCGCGCGGCAGGAGACGCGAGAGCACGGCGCGCAGGCGGGGCGCCGCGGGTGCCCGCGGAGAGTCACCATGCGTCGCGAGCGCACCTCCCTCCCTGGGGGCGACGGGCATCGGGAGGAGGTGCGCCGCCACCTCGTCGATGGCGCGCCGGGCGAGCGGTGACGCGTCCACCGGCACGAGCACGAGGTCGGCGCCGTGGAGCACGTCCACGCTCCGGGCGTCGAGCCGCGGCGCGCACTCCACGATGAGGACGGCGGGGAGCGGCTTGGTCGCGAGATCCGCCCGATCGCTCTCCGGCTCGGCCAGCTGCAACCGAGCCGGCGCGGCGACCGGGTGGCCGTCGTCGAGCGTGACGCGTCGCACACTTCCCGCAGGCGACGCGACGGGTGGCGCGGCGCCCGTGAGGGCGCGTGTCGAGTGCCCCGCCGGGTCGAGGTCGCAGAGCTCGACGCCGACGCCCAGCGTGGCGAGAGCGGCCGCGAGGTTGGCGGCAGTCGTGGACTTGATGTTCGACGAGCCCGCGCCCGCCACCGCGAGGATCCTGGTCACGACTCCGTCGTCGCCCCAGCCGAGTCGCGCGGGAACGATGGTTCGTCCCGTGGCCAGCTTCCGATGGCGATCCGGCCGGGCATCACTTTCCCTCGCGTTCCTCTCGGGGCGCGACCTGCTCGAGCGCGAGGTAGATGACCGTGTCCCACGCGTTGTGGATCCCGATGAAGAGCAGCAGGAGCGCCGTCGCGGCGATCATGACGAGCGCGCCCGTGGCGCTCCGCCCGAGCGCGATCGCGGCCGCCAGGAGGATCGCGTAGGCCAGGAACGGGAGCCCGACGTGCCAGATCCAGTCTTCGAGAACCGGCCGGTACCTGGTTCGGCGGGCTCGCCTGGTGACGAGCAGCACGTATCCCACTCCCAGCACGCCGCCGGCGCCGAGGACGAGGGCGGCGCTCGACAGCGCGTGCCAGGGCGCGCTCAGCACCGCCGACACCAGCAGCACGCTACAGAAGTGGACGATCGTCGGGGTGGAGTACGCGTCGATCTCCAGGGTTGTGGCCGCTCTGCGCGCCTGCACCACGAGGGTGACCACCACGAACTGCAGCCCCGTCAGGGCCGCCGCGGACGAGCCGATGATGACGTAGAAGCTCTCCCACGCGGCGAGCGACGACGCAACGCTCTCTTGCACGGTGGATCCTCGGTGAAGCGTGATGAGCATGCTCGGCGAGCATGCTCATCGAGCATGCTCGCCGGGGCGCCTGGCGTAGGTCGGAACGGCGCGCCCCCGCGGGCGTCCGGCGGTCGCGTTCCGGAGGCACCGGCCGGACGGCATGAAACACGAAGCCCCGTGACGGGATATAACCCGGCACGGGGCAATCGGTTGTCGGAATGGGCCTGGGTAGAGTTGAACTACCGACCTCACGCTTATCAGGCGTGCGCTCTAACCACCTGAGCTACAGGCCCTTCGGAGCAGCGGAAAGTAACCGTGACCGCCAGGCAAGTCAATCGCGCGACGAGCGATCCCGACTCCCGGCCG
>JBJMNL010000275.1:0-3157 GCA_045804285.1 Gemmatimonadaceae bacterium | reverse complement strand
GTCCCCCCTGTACCGCGGGATCACGTGCACGTGGTAGTGCAGCACGTCCTGGCCGGCCGCGGCGCCGCTGTTGACGACGACGTTGAGCCCCTGCGCGCCGGTGATCCGCCGGACGACCGGCGCCAGCTTGAGCGCCACCCCGAAGAGGTGCATCGCGACGTCCTCCGGGACGTCGGCGAGCGAGGCGTAGTGCTCCCGCGTCGCCACCAGGACGTGCCCGTTGTTCACGGGCTGGATGTCCATGAAGGCGAGCGCCGTCGCGTCCTCGTAGCAGATGGAGACCTCGGCGGCGCCGGCGATGAGGTCGCAGAAGATGCAATGCATGAGGTGTCGGGGATGGGGATCGGGAATCGCGTACTGCAACCAACCATCTCATGCCTCGTGCCGCCGCGGCGCCCCGTCCCTCGAGGAGGCGGCAGCCGCGTCCGGTTTCCCGATCACCGATTCCCGACCACCGCCTACCGCGTCACATCCGCACGAGCTCGACGCGCCGGTTCTGCTGCCGCCCCTCGGCGGTCGCGTTCGGCGCCGCGGGCTTCGTCTGGCCGAGCCCCGTGGCGGTGAGCCGGTCCGGGGCGACCCCGTAGCTCGAGACGAGCGCCGCCTTCACCGCCGCGGCCCGCCTGGCGGAGAGCGCCTTGTTCGCCGCCGCGTCGCCGACGTTATCGGTGTGCCCCTCGATGGTGAGCCGCAGCGCCGGGTGCGCGGCGAGCATGGCGCCGATCGCCTCGAGCGTCGGCGAGCTCTCCGGGCGGACGCGCTCGGAGCCCGGGTCGAAGTAGATCCCCTGCGTCGCCACGCGCCCCGCCTCGGCGAGCGCGTCGTAGAGCTTCTTCCCCCCCGCCATCACGCGGACGTTGCCGATGAACGCCGGAGCGTCCTCCTTGCCGGGGATCTCGACGGTGATCGTCTTCGACCGGCCGAGGTCGGCGTTGGGGATGTTCGCGACGCGCGTGTCGTTCATGTAGACCTTGACGTACCTGCCGTCGGCCATGATCCGCCCGCGGTACACCTCACCTGCGGCGATGCGCCCCGTGGTCTGCCCCTGCGACTGGTGCGCGCGCCCGAACACGCCCCCCTGTCCCTTCTCGGCGTAGTTGCGGAAGCGCACGTCGTCGGCCGCGTGCTCGGCGAACTTGAAGACCGTCCAGTTGCCGTTGTAGCCGGGCGTGGCGTCGAACTCGATCGTGAAGCGCTCCGGCAGCTGCTCCGGCAGCGCAATCGAGAAGCGGCCCGGCCAGCTCGTCACGCGGAGCATGCGGCCACCCGCCCGGAGTTCGGCGACCTCCATGTTCCCGTCGATCAACTCGAGGCGCCGCGGGAAGTCGCCGACGTTGTCGCGCGCGAAGTCGTCCACGAAGAGCGGACGGTCGCCGGGCACGAAGTCGTAGTTGACCCACGCGCCCTCGCCGGGCTTCGCCGCCGACTCCGCGGCGGCGGCGGGCGCGCCGGCGGCGGCCGGTGCGCCGGCGGCGGGAATCGTCTCGACCTGCTTGCCCGCCTTCCTCGCGTCGTCGATGCACCTCGCGTCGTCGGCCGCGCACTTGACGGCGTTCTCCGCCTTGTCGAGCGCGGCGTTCGTCGCCTCGGTGGCCGTCCGGTCGACGCGCTGCTCGGTGGCGCGCTTCGCGGCCTCCTCGGCGCGCCGCTTCAGGCGCTCGCCGAGGCTCTGGGCGTGGACGGCAGGGGGGACGACGAGGGCCGCGGCGAGCGCGGCGAGGGAGAGTCGCTTCAGCATGATGCCGCTCCTGCGGTGCGATCGTGAGGCGATCGCCGGAGTGGTAGGGCGCTCGTCCCGCCGCGCCGTCGCGTCGCGGGTCCGCGGCGGCGAACATCCGGTTACGGGGAACGGTTGTCAAGGAGTGGCGTCAAGCGGGGCTGGACAGGAGCCCTCCTCTCGCCTGACGATCGCCGGGAGCGCGCCACCAGGAGTCGCGACGACATCACTCACTCGCCAGACGTGACGTATCTGACGTATCTCACTATATCCGTGCACCGCCGAGCAGGACGACGACGCTCGCTGGCGGCCCGGCGCGATCCGTGTGGTCGCACCCGCGCCAGGCGACGGACGCGCGACGGCGGCGCGCCTCCCCGGAGCTCCAAGCCCCCGGCTACTCGAACGGCGGCGTCGCGCGAAAGCTGGAGGTCAGCCCGCACACCGCGCGGCGCCACACCGAGAGCGTGCTCCTCGAGCTCGACGTCCACTCGCGCGCCGAGGTCGCTCCGAAGGTGCTCGGCACGCGGCGGCCGTCGATGCCGGTGCGGGCGGTGTGATCGGTACGACGCGAACGAACGGACGACGGGGGGCGGCGGCGCGGGCGGGGAGCAGGGTGCGGCGGGTCATGGCGCGCCTCGTGTGAGTCGTGGGGCGCCGGCGTCTCGCTCGCCGGCCGCGCTCCCCTCCGTGGCCCGGGCGACTCGTCGCGTCGGCACCAGGTCGGTGGCCGGGACGACGTCGCCCAGGGGAGGTGGCCGGGTCAACGATAGGCGGGCGGGAAGGCGCCCGGATGGGCAGAATTGCCCCTGAAAGTCTCGCGGGTCCGGGCTATGGCCTGCCCTCCCGGCGCACCGCTAGATTGCCCGGCAGACGTTCCTTTACACACCCGGAGACCGATGGCCACTTCGACCCGTACCGAGCGCAGCGCGCCGCCGAAGGCGAGCGCCGCCGGCCTGAGCCGCGACCAGCTCCTCGGCGCCTACCGCACCATGCTCCTGTCGCGGCGGCTGGACGACAAGGAGGTCCAGCTCAAGCGGCAGAACAAGATCTTTTTCCAGATCTCGGGCGCCGGTCACGAGGCCATCCTCACGGCGGCGGGCTTCGTCCTCAAGCCGGCCCACGACTGGTTCTACTTGTCCTACCGCGACCGCGCGCTCTGCCTCGCGCTCGGCATGACGCCGGCCGAGATGCTCTACGAGGCGGTCGGGGCGGCGAAGGACCCCAACTCCGGCGGCCGCCAGATGCCCAGCCACTGGGGGCACAAGGCGCTCAACATCGTCTCCACCTCGTCTCCTACCGGGACGCAGTTCCTCCAGGCCGCGGGGTCGGCCGAGGCGACGCTTCGTGCGAAGCTCCTCGGCATCACGGAGGGGTTCCACAAGGACGAAGTCGTCCTCGTCACCACCGGCGACGGCACGACGAGCGAGGGGGAGTTCTGGG
>JBJMNL010000274.1:0-18913 GCA_045804285.1 Gemmatimonadaceae bacterium | reverse complement strand
CGCGGGCGGCGCGTGCGCCCGCTCGACCGCGTCGGGGGGCGCGACCGTCGGCAGCGGCGCCCCGCCCGCCGCAGGCGGGTGGCGCCCCGCGCCCGCGCCGCTGTTCACGCCCTGGGCGGCCGGGGTGTCCCCGACGAGCGCGCTCCCCGAGTACCCGCGCCCGCAGCTCGTGCGGCCGCGCTGGCGGAGCCTGAACGGCCTGTGGGAGTTCGCGTCCGCGGACGGCGACGCGGAGCAGCCGCCGTTCGGCCGCGCGCTCCGCGGGCGCATCCTCGTCCCGTACCCGGTCGAGTCGGCGCTCTCGGGCGTGGGGAAGCATCACGAGCGCGTGTGGTACCGGCGCACCTTCGAGGTCCCCGCGGGCTGGGGGGAGCGCGTGCTGCTGCACTTCGGCGCGGTCGACTACGAGGCCACCGTGTACGTGAACGGGAAGCGGCTCGCGGTGCACCGCGGCGGCTACGACGCCTTCACCGTGGACGTGACCGACGCCCTCCGCCCCGGGGGCGAGGGGACGCCGCAGGAGCTCGTCGTCGGCGTCCACGACCCCACCGACCGGGGCGACCAGCCGCGGGGCAGGCAGGTGGAGCGGCCGCACGCGATCTGGCACACCGCCGTCACCGGCATCTGGCAGACCGTCTGGCTCGAGCCCGTTCCGGCGGCGCGCGTCCTCCGCCTCCGCATGACGCCCGACGTCGCCGCGCGCGCGCTCCGCCTCGTCGTCTCCGTCGCCGGCGCGCGGATGGGAGACACGGTCGAGGCCGTGGCGCTCGTCGGCGACAGCGTCGTCGGGCGCGTGGCGGGCAAGCCGGAGGCGGAGCTGAGCCTCGTCGTGCGGCGACCGCGTCTCTGGTCGCCGGAGGACCCCTTCCTCTACGACCTGGGCGTCACGCTGCGCCGCGACGGCGAGACCGTGGACTCGGTGGCGAGCTATTTCGGCCTGCGGTCCGTCTCGTTAGGCAGGGACGGCCGCGGAGGGCGGCGCGTCCTGCTCGACGGCCAGCCGTTCTTCGGCGTCGGCCCGCTCGACCAGGGGTACTGGCCCGACGGCCTCTACACGGCGCCGACGGACGCGGCGCTGCGCGCCGACCTCGAGATCACGAAGCGGCTCGGCTTCACCATGGTGCGCAAGCACGCGAAGGTGGAGCCCGAGCGCTGGTACTACTGGGCCGACCGCCTCGGGCTCGCCGTCTGGCAGGACATGCCGGGCGGGCGGAACCGGACGTCGGCGGCGCGGAGCCAGTTCGAGGTCGAGCTGCGCAACATGATCGAGCAGCGCGGCAACCATCCGTCGATCGTCGCCTGGGTGCCGTTCGACGAGGGGTGGGGGGAGTACGACGCGTCGGGCGTCGTCGACTTCGTGCGCGGGCTGGACGAGAGCCGACTGGTGGACGACGCGAGCGGCTGGCGCCACGACCGCGCCGGCGACCTGCTCGACGTCCACCGCCACGAGGGGCCGCAGGCGCTGCTGCGCTCCCCCGAGCGCGCAACGGCGGTCGGGGCGTTCGGCGGGCTCGCGATGGTGGTGCCCGGGCACGCCTGGGCCGGCGACTCGGGGCCGGGCTCCGGGGGGGAGGGGACGTACCGCTCCGCCGATTCGCTCGCCGCGCGCTACGAGCTGCTCCTCGGGCGCCTCTGGCGCGACCACGCCGTGCACGGCACGAGCGCCGGCGTCTACGCGCAGCTCACCGACGTCGAGGGGGAGGTGGACGGGCTCCTCACCTACGACCGCCGCGTCCTCAAGATCGACACGGCGCGCGTCGTCGCCGCGAACGTCGGCCTCACGCCGCACATCCTCCCGGAGTACCGCGAGCTCACGAGCTCGGCGACGGTCACGATCTCGTCGGGCGCGCCGGCGGTGCGCTACACGACCGACGGGAGCGAGCCGACCGCGGACTCGCGCCGCTACCGGGGGCCGTTCGTCGTGCGCGGCGACACGGTCGCGGTGCGCGCCCGCGCCTTCGCCGGCGACGCGCCGATGAGCCCCGCGGTGAGCGCGGAGTTCCGGCGCGTGGCGGGGCGCGAGCCGGACAGCGTCGCGCGGGTCGTGCCCGGCGTGCGTCTCGCGCTCTTCCGCGACAGCTCGCTGCGCGCGCTGACGCTCGTCGCCGCCCGCCCCGCCGGCCCCGACACCATCGCCGCCCTGCTCGACAGCGCGCAGCGCGACCTCTCGCTGCCGGTCCGGCGCGGGCGCGAGCGCTTCGCCGTCCGCTTCACCGGCTACCTGCGCGCGCCGCGCGACGGCGTCTACGCGCTCACCGCGCGCGCCGACGACGGCGTGCGCGTCTGGGTCGGCGACCGCCTGGTGGTGGACGGGATGGGCTTCTCGCCGTCGCTCGCCGAGAGCCGCGGGGAGATCGCGCTCCGGGCGGGGCTCCACCCGGTGACCGTCACCTACTTCCAGTCGTGGGACGAGGCGGCGCTGCAGCTCTGGGTGGACGCGCCGGGCGGCGCACGGCGCCGGATGGACGACATGCTGTACCGCGCCGCGCCCGCGGAGCCCGCGGAGGAGGACCGGAGCGGGGAGCCGGCGCGCGGCGGCAACCCACGCCGCGCCCGGCCACGCCCGAGATGACCGGCCCCCTCACGCCCCCCGGTCGGCGAGGATCACGCCCCCGCCGAGCGGGACGGCGCCCTCGCCCGACGTGTCGACCGAGTCGCGGCCGTGATAGGCGTACTCGCCGTGCTCGCTCAGATCGACGCCCGTGAGCTCCGCCGGGAGCGGGACGCGCAGGGGGCTGAACGCGCGGAGTCGCAGGAGCACGACCAGCGTGACGAGGGCGGTGAAGGCGACGGTGGCGGCGACGGCGATCGCCTGCACGCCGAGCTGCGCCGGGTTGCCGTAGAGGAGCCCGTCGCCGCCGGCGGGGTTCACCGCCCGCGTCGCGAAGACGCCGGTGAGGAGCGCGCCGACGGTCCCCGCCACGCCGTGGCAGGCGAAGACGTCGAGCGCGTCGTCGATGCCCGTGCGGCCGCGGAGCTGGACCGCCGCATAGCTCGCCGAGGCGCCGAGCGCGCCGATGGCGAGCGCGCTCGCCGGCGTCACGTAGCCGGCCGCCGGGGTGATCGCCACGAGGCCGACGACGGCGCCCGTCGCCGCGCCGACCGCGGTCGCGTGCCCGGTGCGCGCGAGGTCGAGGACGATCCACGTCGTGAGCGCCGCCGCCGCCGCGCCGTGCGTGGCGACGAGCGCGTTGGCCGCCACCGGGCCGGCGGAGAGCGCCGAGCCGGCGTTGAAGCCGAACCAGCCGAACCAGAGCAGCCCCGCGCCGAGCAGCGTGAGCGGCACGTTGTGCGGCAGGAGCGGCGTCTTCGCGCCGAGGTCGCGCCGCTGCCCGATCACGATCGCGGCCACGAGCGCCGCCGTCCCGGCGCTGACGTGCACGACCGTGCCGCCGGCGAAGTCGAGTGCGCCGAGCGCGCGCAGCCAGCCGTCGCTCCCCCACACCCAGTGCGCCAGCGGGTCGTAGACGAGCGTCGTCCAGAGGAGGACGAAGAGCAGGTAGAGGTGGAACTTCACGCGCTCGACCATCGCCCCCGAGACGAGCGCGATCGTGATCCCGGCGAACATCGCCTGGAAGCCGGCGAAGGCGAGGTGCGGGATCGTCGCCGCGTAGGCCGGCTCGGGCGCGGCGCCCACGCCGCGCAGCCCGAGCCAGGCGAGGGAGCCGGTGAAGCGCGTGCCGGGCGCGAAGGCGAGCGAGTAGCCGAAGAGCACCCACTGCACCGAGACCACGGCGAGCGCGGCGATGCTCATCATGAACGTGTTGAGCGCCGCGCGCGCCCGCACCAGCCCGCCGTAGAAGAGCGCGAGCCCGGGCACCATCACCATCACGAGCGCCGTCGAGACGAGCACCCAGGCCGTGTCGCCCGCCGAGAGCCGGTCGAGGGGAGCGTCGGGCGTCATGGCGAGCGACTCTCCTCCGCGAGGCGCTGCTCGCCCCGGGCGCGCGCCTGCACCACGTCGGCCGTCACGGGCGTGAGCGCGTCGGTGTCCCACTCGCCGGTGCGGATGCGCACGACCTGGTCGAGCGGCTGCACGAAGATCTTCCCGTCCCCCACGTCGCCCGTGCGCGCCGCCGAGAGGATCGCCTCGATGGTCGGGTCCACGAAGTGGTCCGACACGGCCATGTCGATGCGGACCTTGTCGCGGAACTCGTGGAGGACGGCGGTCCCGCGGTAGTGCTCGACGATCTCGCGCTCGCCGCCGTGGCCGCTGACGCGCGAGAGGGTCATCCCGGTGACGCCGGCGCGGAAGAGTGCCTCCTTCACGGCGTGGAGTCGCTCGGGGCGGATCACGGCGATGATGTACTTCATGGGCACGGGTCCGGTTGGGGTTCGCTGGCGCGGCTCCGGCCAGGGTACACCCCGGGGTTCGGTGTGTCAACGAAAACGTGCACGAAATGCGTTGTGTGCCAGTGTTAGATACCGTATGAACACCGAAGCACGGCCGGATCGTCACCGTTTTCGTGCGTGATCGGTAGAATGCCGGAAGCAGGGTGCCGGTCCGGGCCGCCGGCCCGGCGCGGGTTGCCCGACCGCGCGCGCCGCCGTACCGTGGGGAACGCTCTCCCGGCCGCGCTCCCCACCGCCTCACACGCTCCGTGGCGACCTACCGCCTCCTCGTAACCGACGAGATCGACGCCGAGGGGGTGGACCTCCTCCGCTCCGAGCCGTCGTTCGCCGTCGACGAGCTCCCGACCCTCTCCCGCGACGAGCTGCTGGGGCGCATCGACGCCTACGACGCGCTCATCGGGCGGAGCGCGACGCGGATCCCGGCCGAGCTCCTGCGGCGGGGAGGGCGGCTGCGCGTGATCGGCCGCGCCGGCGTCGGCACCGACAACATCGACCTCGACGCCGCCACCGCGCTCGGCATCGTCGTCATCAACGCGCCGGCGGGGAACACCGTCGCCGTCGCGGAGCTCTTCTTCGCCTCGCTGCTCGGGCTGCTCCGGCACGTCCCGGGCGCCGCGGCGGGGATGCGCGCCGGCCGCTGGGACCGCGCCCGCTACATGGGCACGGAGCTGCGCGGGCGCACGCTCGGCATCGTCGGGCTCGGGCGCATCGGGGGGGAGGTGGCGCGCCGCGCGCGCGCATTCGAGATGGAGCTCGCCGGCTACGACCCGTACGTGACCGACGCCGGCTTCGAGGCGCTGCGCGTGCGCCGCGCGCCGACGCTCGACGCGCTCCTCGCCGAGGCCGACGTCCTCACCGTGCACACGCCGCTCACCGACGAGACGCGGGCGCTGATCGGGCGCCGCGAGCTGGCGCGCCTCCCCGAGGGCGCGATCGTCGTCAACATGGCGCGGGGGGGGATCGTGGACGAGGCGGCGCTCGCCTCCGCCCTCGCCGCCGGCGCGCTGCGCGGCGCGGTGCTCGACGTCTTCCAGCGGGAGCCGCTCGCCGCCGACCATCCGCTGCGCGGCTTCGACAACGTGCTCCTGACGCCGCACCTCGGCGCTTCCACCGCCGAGGGGCAGCGCAACGTGGCGGTGGACGTCTGCGTCGGCGTGCGCGAGGCGCTGCTGCGCGGCGAGCTCTCGCGCGCCGTGAACGTCGCCGGCGTCGGCGCGTCGTGGGACACGCTCCAGCCCGCGCTCCTCCTCGCCCGCCGCGCGGCCGCCGTCGCCCGCGCGCTGCTCGCCGAGCAGGGGGGGCGCGCGGTGCAGCAGCTCTCGCTGCGCGTGGGGCGCGACCTCGCCGACGGCGCGCAGCTCGTCCTCGCCGCCGCCGCGGCCGGGGTGCTCGAGGGAGTGACGGAGAGCGAGCGCCTCAACCTCGTCAACGCCCGCGCCCTCGCCGAGGCGCGCGGGCTCGAGCTCGCGGTCTCCACCGTCGCCGGGAGCACCCGGCACGAGCACGGGAGCATGGTGCACGTCGGGCTGCGCGGGGGGGTGAAGGAGATCGCCGTCGCCGGCATCGCCGCGCCCGGCACCGAGCCGCGGCTGACGCGGATCGGTGCCTTCCACGTGGACGTCACCCCGCGCCACACGCTCCTCATCCTCACGAACGCCGACGTGCCCGGCGTCATCGGGCGGGTCGGCACGCTGCTCGGCGACGCGGGGGTGAACATCGCCGAGTACCACCAGGCGCGCCTCGCGCAGGGCGGGGAGGCGCTCGCCGCCGTGTCGGTGGACGGCACGCTCACCGAGGCGATCCGCCGGCAGCTCCTCTCCCTCCCCGACGTGCGCTCCGCCGCGGTGGTGAACTTCCGCGACGACGCGTTCCGGCGGCCGGCCGGCGTCTCCGGCAACGGCGCCGCGAGCGACGCGCCGTGACGGCCGGCCGCCGGCGCCGCCCCGCCTTCGCGTCGGTCGTGCTCGACGTCGACTCCACCGTCGCCGGCGTGGAGGGGATCGACTGGCTCGCGGCGCGGCGCGGGCCCGAGGTGGCGCGCGAGGTCGCGTCGCTGACCGACCGGGCGATGCGCGGCGCGGTGCCGCTCGAGGCGGTGTTCGGGCTGCGTCTCGAGCGCGTGCGCCCGACGCGCGACGACCTCGCGGCGCTCGGCCGCGAGTACGTGGCCCGCGCCGCGCCGGGCGCGGCCGACGCCGTCGCCACGCTCCGCGCCGCCGGGGTGCGCGTCGTGCTCGTCAGCGGCGGGCTCCGGCCGGCCCTCCTCCCGCTGGCCGAGTCGTTAGGCATCGATGCCGCCGACGTGCACGGGGTGGAGGTGGCGCTCGGCGGCGACGGCGACTGCGCCGGCCACGACTCCGCGTCGCCGCTCGCCACCGCCGCCGGCAAGCGCGTCGTGGTCGAGCGGCTCGCGCTGCCGCGCCCCACGCTCGCCGTCGGCGACGGCGCGACCGACCTCGCGATGCGCCCCGCGGTGGACGCCTTCGCCGCGTTCACCGGCTTCGTGCGCCGAGCCGAGGTCGCTGCCGCCGCCGACGCCGAGCTGCCGTCGTTCGCCGCCCTGCTCTCCTACGTGCTGCCATGACCGCGCCCACCCCGCCCCGCCCGTTCGGTACCTTCTTCTATCCCGGCCCCACCGAGGTGCGCCCCGAGATCCTGGGGGCGATGGCGCGCCCGATGATCCCGCACCGCGGCGCCGAGTTCCGCGCGCTCTTCGCCGCCCTCCAGCCCGGGCTGCGGACGCTCTTCGGCACGGCGCGCCGCGTCGTCGTGAGCACCTCCTCGGCCACGGGGCTCATGGAGGCGGCGGTGCGCTGCGCGCCGCCGGGCCGGATCCTCGCCCTCGTGAACGGCGCCTTCTCCGAGCGCTTCGCCGCCATCGCCGCGGCGTGCGGGCGGGCGTACGACGAGTACCGCGTGGCGTGGGGCGAGGTGCCGGCGCCGGCGGAGGTCGCGCGGCGGCTGCGCGCCGCCCGCGACGGCGGCGAGCCCTTCGCCGCCGTCACGGTCGTGCACTCCGAGACGTCCACCGGCGCGCTGGCCGACGTCGCGGCGATCGCCGCCGCGGCGCGCGACGTGGGCGCGCGCACGATCGTGGACGGTGTGACGAGCGTCGCCGGCGCCCCCTTCGACGCCGACGCGTGGGGGTTGGACTTCGCGCTCACCGGCTCGCAGAAGGCGCTCGCGCTCCCGCCGGGCCTCGCCTTCGGCGTCGCGTCGGCCGCGCTGCTCGCCGACGCCGAGCGGGTCGCCGCGCGCGGGCTCTACCTCGACCTCGTCGAGATGGAGCGCTACGCACAGCGCGACGAGACGCCGAACACGCCCGCCCTGCCGCTGCTCTACGCGCTCGAGCGCCAGCTCGGCGACGTGGCGCGCGAGGGGCTGGCGGCGCGCCTCGCCCGGCACGCGGCGATGGCGGCGATGACGCACGAGTGGGTGGAGCGCTGGACGGCGCGCAGCGACGGCGCGCTCCGCGTCGTGGCGCCGGCCGGCGCGCGGGCGTCGACCGTCACCGCGATCGCGCTCCCGGCCGGGCTGCCGGCGGCGGAGCTGGTGCGCGCCGTGGCCGCGGCCGGCTTCGTGGTCGGCACCGGCTACGGCAGGCTGCGCGACACGACGTTCCGCATCGGGCACATGGGGGACCACACCACCGACGGCCTCGCGCGCTGCCTCGCCGCCTGCGACGCCGCGCTCGAGCGGCTGCTCGCGGGCGCGGCGCGCGCGAGCGTGGCCCCGGCCACCTGATGCCTCGCACCGCGGCGCGCCGTCAGTATCTCGAGCCTCCCAGCGTCACGTCGGAGAGCTGTGCCGCGCGCGCGAACCGCTGGCGCACGTCGGCCGCCTCGGCGGTCTTGCCCTGCGCGGTGAGGCTCCGCTCGAGGCCGCGCAGCGACCACACGTTCTCGGGGAAGCGCCGCAGGTCCTCGCGATAGAGCCGCTCCGCCGCCGCCGGCTCGCCGGCCTTGGTGAGCACCGCGCCGAGGTGGTGGCGCACCGGCTCCGGCCAGTAGGGCGGCTCCGTGTAGCTCATGCCGTCCTCGAGCGTCATCGCCTCGCGGAGCCGCGCGGCCGCGCCGGCGAGGTCGCCGCGCCGCGCCGCGAGCTCGCCGAGGAGCGACCGCTCCGCGATCCGGAGCACCTTCGCGCCGGGGTCGGCCGTGACGACCTTCGCCGCGCCGCGCACGCTGTCGAGCGCCGCCGACGCCTCCGGCAGCCGTCCCGTGGCTGCCCGCGCCATGCCGCGCGCGTACCAGGCGAGGGCGGTGGCGAGGCGCAGGTCGGCGCGCGGCAGCGGCTCGCGCAGCGCGTCCTCCCATCGTTCGAACGTGACGAGCGTCAGGTGCGGCGCCGCCGAGAGGAGCTGGATCTCGGGCACGTCCCTGGCGACGTCGGGAGGCGTGTTCGCCGCCGCGGCGCGCGCCGCCGTCACCGCCGTCTCCCGCCGGCCGGCCATGGTCGCGGCGTACGAGAGGAAGTGCCAGTTGTGCGGGTAGTAGGCCACCGTGTACTGGCTGTGCGGGTTCCGGTCGGCGATGTAGCGCTCGTCGACGTGCACGGCCTGCTCGTTGGCGACGATCGCGTCGTCGTAGCGGCCGACGCGCAGATAGATGTGGGCCGGCATGTGCACGATGTGCCCCGCCGCGGGCATCAGCGCGGCGAGCCGCTCGGCGCAGGGCACGGCCCGCTCCGGATAGGCCGCCTCGACCGCGTGGATGTACAGGTGGCAGGCGCCGGGGTGGCTCGGGTTGCGCCGGATCTCGCCCTCGAGCGCGGCGAGCATCTCGCTCGTGCCGGGGAGCGGGCGGCGCTCCTTCGACCAGTACGCCCAGGGGGAGAGGTCCATCCGCGCCTCGGCGTGGAGCGCCGCCGCGTCGGGATCGTCGGGAAAGCGGCGGGCCACCTCGCGCATCGCCCGCGCGTACGCCGAATCGAGCCCGGCGCGGCTGCGCGGGGCCGTCGCGGCGTAGCGGCGCGCCATCGCGTCGGCGAGCGCGCGCTCGGCGGGGGTCCCCCTCCGGGCCGCGAGCGCGACCGCACGCCGCGCGGCGGCGTACGCCTCCGCGTTCGCCGCGGTGTCCATGGGCATGTTGATGTTGGGGCCGAGCACGTAGGCGACGCCCCACTGGCACATCGCGCACTCGGGGTCGAGGCGCGCCGCCTCGAGGAACGAGCTCCGGGCCTCGGCGTGGTTGAACGCGTAGGCGAGCGACAGCCCCTGGTCGAACCAGCGCTGCGCCAGCGGACCCGACGTGGTGATCGCGTGATGGTGGCTCCCCAGGCCCTCGAGGAGCGCCGGCGCACCGCCCGCCCGCGGGGGGGGCGCGTGGTGCTGGTGCTCCTGCGCCGCACCCGGCGCGGCGAGCACGAGCGCCGGCACCGCGAGCGCCGCCGGCAGCGCGCGGCGGAGTGCCGTCCTGATGTCGTGCATGTCTGCTCCTCCCTCGTGAAAGCGCGGTGGGTGGGAGGGCGCGTCCCCTCTACACTGGGTGATGCGCGAAACCGGCGGCGAGGACGACACGCCGCGCGCGGGAGCCCCGCGTCCCGCCGTCCCGCCTCGCTCGCTGGCTTCTCCTCCGTGTCTCGCTACATTGCATCGCGCGGCGGGGAGCGGAGCGCGCGAGGAGGCGTGCCGTACCGTTCGTGACGCGGGAGGGGCCATGCAGGGCGGGTCGGCGGCCAGGGAGCGCGCGACGACCAACTGCGAGGTGACCGAGCTGCTGCGGTGCGCCAGCGGCGGCGACCGCGGGGCCTACGACCGCCTCTTCTCGATCGCCTACGACGAGCTGCGCCACGTCGCCGAGCGGCAGCTTCGCGGCGCCGGTGCGCGCCAGGCGCTCGACCCGGCCGAGCTCGTCAACGAGCTGTACCTCAAGCTCGAGGACCAGATCGGCGTGGACTGGACGGGGCGGGCGCACTTCTACGCCATCGCCGCGCGCGCGATGCGCCAGATCCTCGTCGACCTCGCGCGCCGCCGGCGCGCGGCGAAGCGCGGCGGGGGGGTGGTGCCGACGACGCTGAGCGGCAGGCTCATCCCCGCCGACGTGCGGCTCGACGACCTGCTCGCCCTCGAGGACGTGCTCGACCGGCTCGCGGCGCGCCAGCGGCTCGTCGTCGAGTGCCGCTTCTTCGGCGGGATGACCGAGGACGAGATCGCCCGCGCGCTCGGGATCTCCACGCGCACCGTGCAGCGCGAGTGGCTCAAGGCGCGGGCCTGGCTCTTCCGCGCGCTCCACCCGGGGAGCGCGCGGCCGCCGCACGCGTGACGGCACGGGAGAGCGCCTCACCGGGAATCGCGGCACGTCTGGACACGCCCACGCATCGGCGGCACCTTCCGGCTTGGCGCCGCGACCCTGGCGTCGAGACGACCCACCCCCTCGTCCGGAAGCCCGAATGCACCGCTCACGCGTCCGCGCCGCCGCGCTCGCCCTCGCCGTCTCCGTCTCCGTCGCCGGCCTCCGAACGGCCGAGGCCCAGGCCACCGTCTCGTCCGGCGACGCCGGCCGCGCGCCCGTCGTCGTGACGAGCGACCGCCTGGCGGTGCGGCGCGCGGTGATGGACTATCTGGAGGGCTTCTACGAGGGCGATACGGCGAAGCTCGTCCGCAGCGTGCGCGCCGACGTCTTCAAGTACGGCTTCTGGCGCGGGCGCGACTCCACCGCCTTCCACGGCGAGCGGATGCCGTGGGCCGAGTTCCTGGCGTATGCGAAGCAGGTGAGGGCGCGCGGCCGCCAGACGCCGTCCTCCGCGCCGCGCGACGTCGTCCTCTTCGACGTGCAGGACCACACGGCGAGCGCGAAGCTCACCGCGTCGTGGGGCACCGACTACCTTCTCCTTGGCAAGTACGACGGCCGCTGGATGATCTCGAGCGTGCTCTGGCAGTCGCCGCCCGCGTCCGCGGCGTCCGCCGCGTCCGCGCCGGCGCGCTAGCGGGCGCGCTCGCGGGCGCGGCCTACGAGCGCGAGTCGTCGAGCAGGCGGTCGAAGTGCGCCTTGACGATCGGATAGCACTCGCACGACGCGGCCTCGAGTCCCGCGCGGTCGAGGACCGTGATGCGGCCGCGGCTGTACTTGATGAGCCCCGCCTTCTGCAACATCCCGGCGGCCACCGTCACGCCCGCGCGCCGCACGCCGAGCATCTCCGCCAGCACCTCCTGCGTCAGCAAAAACTGCTCGGTGGCGCCCATGCGGTCGTGCGTCATCAGGAGCCAGCGCGCGCACCGCTCGGCGATCTCGTGCGCGCCGTTGCACGCCGCCGACTGCGCGACCTGGATCAGGTAGGCCTCGGCGTAGCGCAGCAGCCGGCGCCGCAGCCCCGGGCGCTCCTGGGCCAGGCTGACGAGCGCTGGAGCGGGGACGCGGATCACCTCGCCGGGGATCTGCATCATCGTCGTGTTCGGCGCCGATCCCCCCTCGAGTATGACGTCGACGTTGGCGAAGCCCTCGTTCCCGACGGTCCCCGTCTCGACCACCTTGCCGTCCGCCAGTCGCGAGACGACCGAGATGACCCCCGAGAGGGGAAAGAAGACGTGCGTGAAAGGCTCGTTCGCCTCGATGAGGATGCGCAGCAGCTCGACCTCCTCGTACCCGAAGTACGGCTCGAGCGCCGAGTAGTCGTCGGGTGACAGGGAAGCGAGAAGCCGGTTGCGTCTGGCGCCCAGGTGGCGGCCGGGTGCGGCGAGTTCTGGCGCGGTCATCGGTGTGGTGGCGCGAGTGGTGCGCTGCGGTGGAGTCCGCATCGTTCCGTATTGCATCACGCGCGCCACCTTCGGGGCGTGAGTTGACCTGGCCCGCCGGCGCTCCTACGATGGTTCCGTCCAGACCTGCCACGGGAGAAGTCGATTGCAGCGCGACCGGGAGTGGTTCGTCGAGCAACTGGGGTTGGCCGCCGAGGCCGACGGGTTCACGCGCATCGCGGGCCGGGTGTTCGGCTTCCTGCTGCTGAGCGACGAGCCGCGCTCGCTCGACGAGATCGCCGAGGCGCTCGGGGTGAGCAAGGCGAGCGTGAGCACCGATGCGCGGCGGCTGCTCCAGCGCGGCGTCGTGCAGCGCGTGGGGCGGCCGGGCGACCGCCGCGACTATTACCAGATCGCGCCCGACTTCTTCGCGCGCCTGACCGAGCACCGCGTCGAGCGCTGGCGGCGGATGCGCGATCTGGTGGCCCAGGCGCGCCGCCGGATCCCCGAGCAGTCGCCGACCGTCCGCGACCGCTTCGCCTACCTCGACGCCATGCACGACTTCCTCCTCGGCCGCGTGGACGGGGTCATCGCGGCGTGGGCGGCCCGCGCGGGCGCCCGCGCCCGGGCCGAGAGCCGCGCCGACGGGAACGGCGCGGCGCGCGACAGGCAGGCGCGGCGTGGCGGCCGGACCGCCCCCGCGCCGTCGCGCGCCCCAGCCAAGGGTGGCCGAGGCCGGCGCGGCGCCGGCTGACACCCCTTCCGACGCCCCTCACCGCCGGCCTCTCCTCACCGCCCGCGCCGGCGCGCTGGACCACGGCGTTCGTTCAGTTTAGACTGAACGTAGTAGACGTGGCCCGGGCGGGCCGGGAGGGGAGCGAGCATGGCGGTATCGGACGTGGAGATCGGGGACGGGAGCGTGGCGGGCGACGGCGGCCGCGCCGCCGTCGCCGAGCGGGAGCCGGCGAGCGGTGCGCGGACGCGGCGGGACGGGGGGGCGCCCCCGCGCGCGGACCGACCCCACGGCGGGCACGCAGTCGGGGCGCCGGCGAGCGGTGACGCGCACAAGTACCTCATCGCCTTCGCCGTCGTCCTCGCCGCCCTCCTCCAGGTCATCGACAGCTCCATCGTCAACGTCGCCCTCCCCGACATGATGGGGAACCTCGGCGCGAACCTCGACGAGATCGCCTGGGTCTCCACCGGCTACATCCTCGCCAGCGTCATCGTCATCCCACTCACCGGCTGGCTAGGGTCGTTCTTCGGGCGCAAGCGCTACTTCGTCGGCTCCATCCTCGTCTTCACCGCCTCGTCCTTCATGTGCGGCGCCGCGCACTCGCTCGGCGCCCTCATCTTCTGGCGCATCGTCCAGGGGATCGGCGGCGGGGCGCTGATGACCGTCTCGCAGGCCGTCCTCCTCGAGGCGTTCGGCAAGGAGGAGGCGGGGACGGCGATGGCCCTCTTCGGCCTCGGCGTCATGGTCGGCCCGACCATCGGGCCGACGCTCGGCGGCTGGCTCACGGACAACTACGGTTGGCCGTGGATCTTCTACATCAACGTGCCGCTGGGGCTGATCGCGGCCGCCATGATCGCCGCCTACGTCCACGACCCCGCGTACCAGCGGAAGCCTCCTTCCATCGACTACGTCGGCATCGCGCTCCTCGCGGTGAGCGTCGGCGCGCTCCAGTACCTGCTCGAGCACGGGCAGCGCGACGACTGGTTCGAGTCGCGCCTCATGACCTCGCTGGCCGTCACCGGTGTCGTCGGGGGCGCGCTCCTGGTCTGGCGCGAGCTGACGACGCGCGACCCGGTCATCGATTTCCGCGTCCTCCGCCACCGGCAGATGTGGGTCGGGACGCTCCTCGGCGTCGTCATGGGGATCGGGCTCTACGCGATGGCGTTCACCCTCCCCGTCTTCCTGCAGGGGAACCTGCGCATGACGGCCGAGCAGACCGGGATCGTCCTCCTCCCGGGGGCGGTCGCCACCGCGATCTCGATGGCCGTGGCCGGCCGGCTGACGCGGCGCGCCGACCCGCGGCTCCTCATCGCCGCCGGTGCCATCGTCTTCGCGACCGCCGCCTGGAAGCTCTCGCGGATCACGGGCGAGAGCGGCGCCCACGACTTCTTCTGGCCGCTGATCCTGCGCGGGGTCGGGCTCGGCCTCATGTTCGTGCCGCTGACGACGGTCACGCTCGCCGAGCTCTCGCCGGAGGAGCTGCCGCAGGGCACCGGCCTCTACAATTTCTTCCGGCAGCTCGGTGGCTCGTTCGGCATCGCCGGCATCGCCACGCTCGTGGCCCGCTACACGGCGCAGTACCGCGCCGTGCTCGCCGAGCACGTCACGACGAGCGACCCGATCTCGCTCGACCGACTGGAGACGCTCACCCGCGGCTTCGCGGCGCGCGGCGCCGACGCCCTCACCGCGCACCAGCGCGCGCTCGCCGTCATCGACCGCGCGCTCGCCGGGCAGGCGAGCGTGATAGCGTACGGCCGGATCTACGTCTTGAGCGCCCTGCTCATCCTTGGCCTCATCCCGCTCCTGCTCCTCGTGCGCGAGACGCGCGGGGCGGCGGGGGCACAGGTGCACATGGAGTAGGGAGCGTCTAGCGGGGAGGAAGCCACTCGACGTCATGGCCCCGCCCGCCTTTCCAGCGGCTGCGGCGCGGGGCGTGCAGCGAAAGGGGCGGGGAGCGGGAGAGGGAGGAGCGGGCGAAGCCCAGTAGCGCGACTTCCCGCCGCCGCTCAGCTTTCCGCCGATGGGGCGCGCCGCCGACCCGCGCGACGGCGCGCCCGCGAACCGGGAGGTGCCACATGCGCTCATCGACCGATCACGGGCCCGAGCCGTACGCGCCCGACCACCAGCGTCCAGAGGCCGACGAGCTCCGGCCGCCGCGGGAGCCACACGAGCTGCACGAGCCGCCGCCCACGCTCGCCACACTGCTGCCCGGCGCCAGCGCCCGCATCGCGGGAATCGCCAGCCCGTCGCTGCGCACGCTCCTCGACCGCCTCGGTGTCCGCACGGGCGCCGTCGTGCGCTGCCAGAGCGTCACCAGCGCGCTCGTCCTGCTCGGCGTCGGCTCGCACGTCGTGGCCGTGCCGCGCGCCTGGGGGGGCGCGGTGTACGTCACGCCGCTCGGCGCGCGCGACGACGGGGCCAGGCAACCGGGGCACGGCGGGCCGGAGACCACGCTCTCGCGCGACGAACGGACCTTCGCCGGCGGCAGCCATCTGCTGCTCGGCTAGATCAGATCCGAATCCCCTCCACGCCACCCGCTCCACGCTCGGCGTGCGGGCCACCGGAGCCGGAGAGCGGGCGGGGAGCGCCGAGTGTGGAGGGGGCGATCACGGGGTCCTTCATGGACGCAGCACCGCCGCGCCCCGCACCCGCCCGCCGCGTAGGTCGGCGAGCGCGTCGCTCGCCCGCTCCAGGGGGTAGGGCGTCACCACCGTGCGCACCGGCACTGCGGGGGCGAGGCGCAGGAGCTCCATCCCGTCGCGCCGCGTGAGATTGGCCACCGAGCGCAGCACGCGCTCTCCCCACAGCAGCTCGTAGGGGAACGACGGCACGTCGCTCATGTGGATGCCGGCGCACACCACGACGCCCCCCTTCTCGACCGCGCGCAGTGCCGCCGGCACGAGCGCGCCAACCGGCGCGAAGATCATGGCTGCGTCGAGTGGCTCCGGCGGCGCTTCGTCGGCGCCGCCGGCCCATGCGGCGCCGAGCTCGGTCGCGAAGCGCGCACCCTGGGCGTCGCCGGGGCGCGTGAAGGCGAAGACGCGCCGCCCCTCGTGCCGGGCGATCTGCGCCACGATGTGCGCCGCCGCCCCGAAGCCGTAGAGCCCGACGCGTCGCGCGTCCCCCGCCGCCCGCAGCGCGCGGTAGCCGATGAGCCCCGCGCAGAGCAGCGGGGCCGCCTCCGCGTCGCCGTACTCGTCCGGAAGGGGGAAGCAGAAGCGAGCGTCGGCCACCGCGTACTCGGCGTACCCCCCGTCCAGCTGATAGCCGGTGAAGCGCGCGCGGTCGCAGAGGTTCTCGCGGCCGGCGCGGCAGAAGCGGCACTCGCCGCAGGTCCAGCCGAGCCACGGCACGCCGACGCGGTCGCCGGCCGCGAATCGGCCGTCGGCGCTCGGGCCGAGCGCCTCCACCGTGCCCACGATCTCGTGGCCGAGCACCAGCGGGAGCTTGGCGTCCCGAAGCTCGCCGTCGGCGACGTGGAGATCGGTGCGGCAGATGCCGCAGGCGCGGACGCGTAGCAGGAGCTGTCCCGCCTCCGGCTCGGGGCGGGGAAGGTCGGCGGCGCGCAGGGGGCGCCCCGGAGCATCGAGCAGCATCGCGCGCATGGGCTCGCCGTGGTGGGCTCACCCTTAGATTATTCGCGGGCGCGCGCGCCGCCACCGGCTCCCGCCGCGTGGGCGCGGCGGCCGTCCCCGCGATCACCGAGCAATGAGAGAACGACACCGATGCTGCTGAAGCGCTTCTACGACGCGAAGCTCGCCCAGGCGAGCTACCTGGTCGGGTGCCAGGCGACGGGCGAGGCGCTCGTCGTCGACGCCAACCGGGACGTCGAGCAGTACGTGGCGGCGGCCGAGGCCGAGGGGCTGCGCGTCACGCACGTCACCGAGACGCACATCCACGCCGACTTCGTGTCGGGGAGCCGAGAGCTCGCCCGGCGCACCGGCGCCGCGCTCTACCTCTCGGACGAGGGGGGCACCGACTGGGCGTACGCGTACGCGGCCGACGCCGGCGCGGTGCTGGTGAAGGACGGCGACTCGTTCCGCGTCGGCAACGTGCGGATCGACGTGCTGCACACGCCCGGGCACACCCCCGAGCACCTCACCTTCCTGGTGACCGACGGCGCGGCGACCGACCGTCCGATGGGCGCCCTCACCGGCGACTTCGTCTTCGTCGGCGACGTCGGCCGCCCCGACCTCCTCGAGCGCGCGGCGGGGTGGGCGGGGACGATGGAGGCGGGGGCGCGCACGCTCTACCGCTCCATCCAGCGATTCAAGCGCCTCCCCGACTACCTCCAGCTCTGGCCGGGCCACGGCGCCGGCTCGGCGTGTGGGAAGTCGCTGGGCGCGGTGCCGCAGACGACGCTCGGCTACGAGAAGATCGCCAACTGGGGACTGCTCGCGGAGAGCGAGGAGGCGTTCGTGCGCGGCGTGCTCGCCGGCCAGCCCGAGCCGCCGAAGTACTTCGCGCAGATGAAGCGCATCAACCGCGAGGGGCCGCGCGCGGTCGGCGGGCTGGCGCGGCCGGCCCGCCTTCCCGCGGACCGTCTGCGCGCGCTCCTCGACGCCGGCGCGCTCGTCGTCGACACGCGCCACGCCGCCGACTTCGCCGCCCGCCACGTGCCCGGCACGATCAACATCCCGCTCGGCAAGTCGTTCACGACGTGGGCGGGGTGGCTCGTGCCGTACGACCGCGACTTCTACCTGCTCGCCGGCGACGCCGACGCGGGCCACGCCGTGGAGGAGGCGACGCGCGACCTGTCGGCGATCGGGCTCGACCGCATCGCGGGGTGGTTCGGCGCCGAGGCGGTGGCCGCCTGGACGGCCGCCGGCGGCGAGCTCGCCACCGTGCCGCAGATCACCGTGCCGGAGCTCGCGGCCCGGCTCGCGGCGGGCGACGTCGCCGTGCTCGACGTGCGCGGGCGCGGGGAGTGGGAGGCCGGCCACCTGCCGGGCGTGGACAACGTGCCCGTGGGTCACCTGACCGACCGTCTCGCCACGCTCGAGCGCGCGCGCCCGCTCGTGCTCCACTGCCAGGGGGGCTCGCGCTCGGCGATCGCGGCGAGCGTGCTCCAGGCGCACGGCTTCACGAACGTCCTCAATCTCGTCGGCGGCTTCGCCGAGTGGAGGGCGCAGGGGAACGCGGTGGAGCGGGCGACGGACGAGGTCCCGGCGGCGAGCTGAGGCGGGTCGGGGGCGCGACGCAGGCGCCTCCCGGGGGGGCCCCCCGCCGGGAAGCTATCACGACCGCCGCACCTGGCGACATCGAAGTAACGCACCCCGCGTTCCCGTTCCGCGTCCCGCCATCACCGGCCCCGACGGTGCGCCCGGTCACGATTCTTGCCCCGCACGGCGCCCGCTAGACGCCGGGGGCACGACGCCCGACGTCGCTGCGCCACCTCACTCACGCTGGGGGCTCACGTATGCGACACAGCGGACCGAACCACGCTTCGAGACACATGCAGCTGGCCGTGCTGGCGCTCGGCGCCGCGGCCGCGCTCGGCGCCTGCGCCAAGCGCGAGAGCGCCCGGAGCGACACCGCGGGCGCGTCCACCGGCGCGATGATGGGGACGAAGGGAGATACCGGGTCGAGGGGCGACACCGCGGTAGGCGCCGCCGCCGCGCCGGCGGCGATGAGCGACGCCAACATCATGGCGATGATCGGTTTGGCGAACGCGAACGAGATCGGCACGTCCAAGATGGCGGTGGAGAAGGGGACGAATGCCGCCGTGAAGTCCTTCGCCCGCGACATGATCAAGGACCACACCGCGATGCAGGGCGACGCCGACGCGCTCGCCAAGCGGCTCAACATCACACCCACGCCGCCCGCCGGCGCCGGCGACGAGATGAAGCGAATGGCGATGGCCATGTCCGACTCGCTCAAGGCCGCCGCGAAGGGGCCGGCGTTCGACACGCAGTACGTCAACGGGCAGGTGGCGGCGCACCAGCAGACGCTCGACAACCTGCAGCGGTTCCAGACGACGACGCAGAACGCCGACGTGAAGAACCTGATCTCGGCGGCGCTCCCCAAGGTGCAGGCGCACCTCGACCGGGCGCGGCAGCTCCAGAGCCAGGTGGCGACGCGAAGCTGAGTCGCGCGACGGGAGCGGTGGGTGGCGGGCGCGGCGGCGTGGGGATGGTTGGGATCCCACGCTGTCG
>JBJMNL010000273.1:0-7575 GCA_045804285.1 Gemmatimonadaceae bacterium | reverse complement strand
CGGGCGCAGCAGCCGGCGCCCGCGCCGGCCGCGCCCGCCGGCGCCGTCCGCGACCTCTCGCTCGAGGAGGCGCTGCAGCTCGGCGAGCGCCAGAGCGAGAGCGTGCGCATCGCCCGCGCCGCCGTCGACCGCGCGCACGGGCAGCAGCTCCAGGCGCGCAGCCAGCTCTTCCCGCAGCTCAACGGCACCGCGTCGTACCAGCGTACGCTGAAGAGCCAGTTCGAGGAGATCAGCAAGCGCTTCTCGTCGCCCAGCTCCGGCACGGGCGGCGGTACGGGCGACGATCTCGCCTCGAGCCCGCTGTCGCGCATCTTCGCCTCGCCGAACACGGTCATCCTCGGCCTCAACGGCTCGTGGAACCTGTTCACCGGCGGGCGCACGGTCTCGAACATCTCCGCCTCGAGCGCCAGCCGCCGCGCGGCCGATATCGGGCTCGTCGCCGCGCGCGCGCAGGTGACGCTCGACGTCACGCAGGCCTACTACGACGCCGCCCTCGCCGACCGCCTCGTCGCGATCGCCGAGTCGTCGCTCGTGCAGACCGAGCGCACCTACCGCCAGACCGCGCTCGCGCGGCAGGTGGGGAACACGTCGGAGTTCGAGGCGCTGCGGGCGCGCGTGACGCGCGACAACCAGCGCCCGCAGGTGATCCAGGCGCGCACGTCGCGCGACGTCGCCTATCTCCGCCTGCGCCAGCTCCTCGACGTCCCGCTCTCGCAGCCGGTGCGCCTGACGACGCCGCTCCAGGACGAGGCGCCCCCGGCGGCGCCGACGCTCGCCGCCGGAGAGCAGCCGGCGCAGCCGGCCGCGCCGCGGCTCGCCATCCCCGCGGTGAACGCGCCGATCTCGGTGGACGAGGTCCTCGCCGAGGATTCGGCGGCCGCGGCCGACGTCGCGGCGACGCTCGCCAGGTCCGACACGGCGGCCGACGAGCGGTCGAGCGTGCGGCAGGCGCGCGAGGCCATGACCGCGTCGCGCTACCAGCTTCGCGCCGCGCGCGGGGAGCGGCTCCCGGCGCTCCAGGTCACCACCGCCTACCAGCGCTACAGCTACCCCGACCAGGGCGTCCCGTCGATGCACGACTTCTTCCCCAACTGGACGGTCTCCGTCGGCCTCTCGCTGCCGATCTTCACCGGCGGCCGGATCCGTGGCAGCGTCCTGAGCGCGCAGGCGAACTACCGGCAGGCGCAGGCGCAGCTCGAGCAGGCGCGCGAGCTGGCGGCGCTCGACGCGCAGCTCGCCCGGGCGCAGCTCGAGCAGGCGTCGGCCTCGTACGCGGCGAGCGGCGGCACCTCCGCGCAGGCGGCGCGCGCCTATCAGATCGCCGAGGTGCGCTACCGCGAGGGGGTCTCCACGCAGGTCGAGCTGAACGACTCGCGGCTCCTGCTCCAGCAGGCGCAGGCGAACCGCGCCCAGGCCGCACGCGACCTGCAGGTCGCCCGCGTCCGCCTCGCGCTGCTCCGCGACCTGCCGGTGCAGGCCGGGGTCGGCGCCGGGCAGCAGACCACGCAGCAGCAGGGCAGCCAGCAGCTGAACGGGCAGCAGAGCCAGCAACAGGGCGCGGCGCAGGGGCAGCAGAGCGCTGGCGCCGGTCAATCCCAAACGGGTCAATTCGGGGGCAATACGCCATGAACGGAAGCGATGGGCAGCACACGGCCGCCATCCGCGGTGGACGGCGAGCGTGGGAAGTGGAGCGTGAGGGGAGCCCCTCCGGCCTCCGAGCGATCCCGTCCACGTTCCGCGCCGCGCGCCCGCTCGGCGTCGCGGCGGGGCTCGCGCTCGTGGCGGGGACGATGGCCGGCTGCAGCAAGAAGGACCGCGACGCCCGCGCCGAGACCGCCGCGGCCGCGGCGGGGGTGACGGTCGGGAAGGAGAACGTCGCGATCGCCACCCAGCAGCGCATCGAGACCGGGCCGGCGATCTCGGGCTCGCTCTCGCCGGAGCGCTCGGCGCAGATCCGCGCGCAGCTCAGCGGGACCGTGCTGCAGACGTACGTCGAGCAGGGACAGCGCGTCGCGGACGGCGCGGCGCTCGTGCGTCTCGACGACGTGGCGGTGCGCGACCAGGTGCTCTCGGCGCGCTCGGCGGTCGCCGCGGCGCGCACCTCGGCGGAGGTCGCCGCGCGCAACCTCCAGCGCAACGAGCAGCTCCTCCGCGCCGGCGCGATCGCCGAGCGCGACGTGGAATCGGCGCGCTCGCAGAACACGGCGGCGCAGGCGCAGCTCGCCAACGCCCAGGCGCAGCTCGCCAACGCCGAGAAGCAGCTCGCGAACACCAACGTGCGCGCGCCGTTCGCCGGCGTCGTCGGGGAGCGGGCCGTCTCGCCGGGCGACGTCGTGCAGCCCGGCGGCCTGCTCGTCACCGTGGTGGACCCACGCAGCATGCGGCTCGAGGCGTCGGTCCCCGCCGAGCAGCTCTCGGCGGTCCGCGTCGGCGCCCCGGTGCGCTTCCACGTCAGCGGCTACGGCGGGCGCGAGTTCGAGGGGCGGGTGAGCCGCGTCAGCCCGGTCGCCGACCCGGCGACGCGGCAGGTGCCGATCATCGCCTCGATCCCGAACAGCGGGAACGCGCTGGTCGGGGGCCTGTTCGCCGAGGGGCGCGTCGCGAGCGAGACGCGAACGGGGATCGTCGTCCCGCTCAACGCCGTCGACCAGCGCGGCGTCGCGCCCCAGGTGCTCCGCCTCAAGGGCGGGCGCGCCGATCGGGTGACGGTGGAGCTCGGGATCCAGGACGCGCAGTCGGAGACGGTGGAGATCCGTAACGGCCTCGCCGCCGGGGACACGCTCCTCGCCGGCGCGGCGCAGGGGATCACGCCGGGCACCGTGGTGCGGATCGGCGACGTCGCCGACCAGGCGGCGACCGCGAGCAACGGCGCGGCCGCGACGACGGGCGCCCAGAACGGCAAGACAGGCAACCGGTAGACGACCCCGGGCCTCCTGCCTCGTTCCGCTCTTGAAAGGCGGGACGAGGCACGAGGCCCGGGGTGGCCCCTCTCAGGGACACATCCCCCATGTTCATTTCCGATTTTGCCATCAAGCGCCCCCTGATCACCGTCGTGTCGATGGTGGCGCTCGTCGTCTTCGGCCTGTTCGCGCTCGCGCGCCTGCAGACGGACGAGTTCCCGGACGTGCAGCAGCCGATCGTCCTGACGCAGATCATCTATCCCGGCGCCTCCCCCGGGCAGGTCGAGCGCGAGATCCTCGATCCCATGGAGGAGGCGATCCAGGGGATCAGCGGCGTCGACAAGGTCTACGGCGAGGCGCGCGACGGCTACGCCCAGATCATCACGCAGTACGTGTTCGAGAAGCCGGTCCAGGAGCAGACGCAGGACATCCGCGACGCCATCTCGCTCATCCGGCAGGACCTCCCGCAGGAGATGGAGGAGCCGATCCTGCGCCGCCTCGACCCGTCGGAGTTCCCGATCGTGCGGCTGGCGCTCGTGAGCGACGTCCTGACCACGCCACAGCTCAGCCGCCTCGTGGACCCCGGGATCACGCGCGAGCTGCGCTCGATCGCCGGCGTCGCGCAGGTGAACGTCGTCGGCAACGTGAAGCGCGAGCTCACCGTGCGCGTCAAGCCGCAGGCGCTGCAGGCGGCGGGCATCAGCGTCTCGCAGGTCGTGCAGGCGCTCCAGGCGCAGAACCTCGCCGCCCCCGTCGGCCGCATCGAGGGGGACCTCGACGAGAAGACCATCCGCCTCGCCGGCCGCCTCGACGGGCCCCAGGACTTCGCGCAGCTCGTCGTCGCCGACCGCGGCGGCCAGCTCATCCGCCTCAACCAGGTGGCCGACGTCCTCGACGGCACGGAGGACCAGCGCACCCTCGCCCTGTACAACGGCAGGGAGTCGGTCGGCATCGACATCAACAAGACGAAGGGCTACAGCACGACCGACGTCGCCGCGAAGCTCCTCACCCGCGTCGAGCACGTGCGGAAGACGCTGCCGCCCGGCGTCCGGCTCGACGTCATCACGAACTCCGGAACCAACGTCGAGAACAGCGTGCGCAGCGTGATCGAGGCGCTCGTCGAGGGCGCGGCGCTCACGGTGCTGGTCGTCTTCCTCTTCCTCAACTCCTGGCGCTCGACGGTCATCACGGGGCTCGCGCTCCCCGTGTCGGTGCTGGCGAGCTTCGTCGCCGTGTGGGCGGCGGGCTTCACGCTCAACACGATGTCGCTGCTCGGGCTCTCGCTCGCCATCGGCATCCTGATCGACGACGCGATCGTCGTGCGCGAGAACATCGTCCGCCACGTGGAGATGGGGAAGGACCACATGACGGCGGCGCACGAGGGCACCGACGAGATCGGCCTCGCGGTCGCGGCGACGACGTTCTCCATCGTCTCCGTCTTCGTGCCGGTGGCGTTCATGTACGGCGTCGCCGGGCAGTGGTTCAAGCCGTTCGCGCTCACGATCGCCTGCTCGGTGCTGGTCTCGCTCTTCGTCTCCTTCTCCCTCGACCCGATGCTCTCGGCCTACTGGGCCGACCCGCACAGGGAGGAGCACGAGAAGGGCTGGGTGACGAAGCGGCTCGACACGTTCAATCACTGGTTCAACGGGTTGGCGCACCGCTACCGCGACGTGATCGCGTGGGCGCTCGACCACCGGCTGACGATGGTCATGATCGCGGTCGGGAGCTTCGTCGCCGCGCTCGCGCTGCCGAGCGTCGGCGTCTACGGCGCGATCCTCGTCGTCGCGCTCGTCGCCGCGCTCGCGTGGCTGCTCAGCCACGAGCGGCTGCCCTGGTACGGCAGGGCCGTCGCGTGCCTGCTCGGGCTGCTCGCGGTGCCGATGATCTTCAAGTACGCGCCGCAGGGAGGGAAGGTCGGCTCGAGCTTCTTCGGCGAGGACGACAACTCGGAGCTCAACATCGCCGTCGACCTGCCGCCGGGCGCGAACCTCGACTACGCGCGGCTCAAGGTCGAGGAGGCGGCGCGCATCGCGCGCAGCCACAAGGACGTCGTGCTGTACACCTTCACCTCGATCGGCGGCGCGAGCGGCGCCGTGGACGCGGGAACGGTCTACGTCCGCATGACGCCGAAGGACCGGCGGAGCGTGAGCGCCGAGCAGTTCGCGCGGACGCTGCGCCAGGAGACGGGGCGCATCGGCGGCGCGACGGTCGGCGTCTTCACGAACACCTTCGGCGGCGCGCAGAAGCAGATCCAGCTCCAGCTCCGCGGCAACGACAGCAAGGCGATCGACGAGGCGGCCGAGATCGTCATGGCCGAGGTGAAGAAGGTGCCGAACGCGGTCGACGTCGATCTCTCGACGAAGGGGCAGAAGCCGGAGCTCGAGGTGAGCGTCAATCGCGGCCTCGCCGGCTCGCTCGGGGTCACCGTCGGGCAGGTCGCGCAGTCGCTGCGCCCCGCGTTCGCCGGGATCGACGCGGGCGACTGGGTGGACCCGAGCGGCGAGACGCGCGACGTCTACGTCCGCATCGACCCCGAGGCGCGCCGCCGCGTGGCCGACCTCGAGCGGCTCCCGCTCGTCGTCCCCGGCGGCAGCAACGCCGCGCCGTCCACGATCCCGCTCGGGCAGGTGGCCACGGTCAGGCAGACGCTCGGCCCCGGGATCATCAAGCACCTGGACCGCGACCGGGTCGTGACGGTGCAGGCGAACACCTCCGGCCGATCGCTGGGCGAGGTCATGGCCGACATCGACGCTCGGCTCGCCAAGGTGCAGCTCCCGGCCGGCGTGCGGGTCACGAAGGGCGGTGAGGTGGACGACCAGGCCGAGGTGTTCGGGCGCATCTTCGCGGCGCTCGGCATCGCGGTGATGCTGATGTACCTGATCCTCGTCATGCAGTTCGGCTCCTTCCTCGACCCGCTCGCGATCCTCCTCTCGCTCCCGCTCTCGCTCATCGGCGTCATGGCGGCGCTCGCGATCGCGGGCAGCACGATCAATCTCATGAGCCTGATCGGCGTGATCCTGCTCTGCGGCATCGTGGCGAAGAACGCGATCCTGCTCATCGACTTCGCCAAGTGGTCGCGCGAGAAGCAGGGGCTGCCGCTGCGCGAGGCGCTGATCGAGGCGGGCGCGATCCGGCTGCGCCCGATCCTGATGACGACGTTCGCCCTCATCGCGGGCATGATCCCGGTCGCGCTCGGCCGGGGCGAGGGGGCCGAGTGGCGCGCCCCGCTCGGCATCGCCGTCATCGGCGGCGTCGTCACCTCCACGCTGCTCACGCTGCTCGTGATCCCGACCTTCTACGAGATCATGGACGACACGCGCCGCTGGCTCGCGCACCGGTTCGGTCTCCGCGCCAAGCAGCGGACGGCCGAGTTCCCGGTGCCGCATGGCGCCATCCCCGAGTCCGGCGACTGACCGCCCACGCCACTCGGTAGGGCAACGGAAAGCGCGCGCTCCGGGTGGGACAACGGAGCGCGCGCTTTCCGTTGGCCCGCCCGGAGCGCGCGATTGGCCGTCGCCGCGCCGAGGCGTCCCGCCGACGCTCTCCCCGAACCGGAGGCGCGGCGTAGATTCACGAAATGTCCCCCGTCGTCCTTCTGCTCCTCCAGCGCGCCCTGGAATACACCCAGCCGGTGTTCGGCTTCTGGGGGCAGCTCTGGGCGTACGTGACGCTGGGGGCGACGAGCATCGTGACCGAGGAGGCGGCGCCGCTGCTCGGCGGGGTCGCGGCGCAGCAGGGGCACCTCGGGCTCGTCCGCGTCGCGCTCGCCATCACGCTCGGCACCTGGGCGGCGCACGTCGGGCTCTACTTTCTCGGCCGCTGGCGGGGGAAGTGGGTGCGCGAGCGGTGGCCGCGTGCGGGGCGCTACCTGGCGCGCGCGCTGCGCTTCGTGCGCCGCCACCCGTGGCGCTCGTCGATCGCCGTGCGCTACGCCTACGGGCTGCGCCTCACCCTCCCCATGGCGTGCGGCGCCGCGCGGGTGCCCCTCCCCACCTATCTGATCGGCAGCGGGATCAGCGCCCTCACCTGGTCGAGCCTGTTCACGGTGCTCGGCTGGGCCTTCGGCCGCACCGCAATGCAGGTGCTGCGACACATGCGGCGCTTCGAGGACGTGATCCTCCTCGCCGGCGTCGGCATCGTCGGCGTGCTGCTCTTCTTCCTCACGCGCCGCAGCCAGACGACCGCGACCACCGACGACCGACTCCCCGACCCGGCGCTGACGCCCCCCTACGGCACCCCGGTCTACGACAGGGCGACGCCGGAGAGCCTGCAGGCCATCCGCGACGAGGCGGGCTTCCCTCTCCTCACCGAGGGCGGCGACGAGGCGAATGGACGCCACCACGAGCCGCCGGCGGACGACCACCGGCACGCGGAGCGCCGGCACGGGGAGCGCCGCCATGGCGAGCGGCGGCACGGGGGAGAAGGGGCCTCGTGAGGCGCGGCGGCGTGCTCCCGCCCCTCCCCGGCGCCCGAGGCCGATGCGGACGTCGACCGCGATGGTCGTGTCCAGGAGCTCCTCGGGGAAGGGGGCGAAGGCGCGCGCCGAGTCGGCCGCGCGGACGGCGCGCACGGCCGCGCTGTCGATCTGCGGCAGGCCGTCCGTGGTGGTGATGCGCACGCCGGACGCGCTGCCGTCGCGGTGGAGGACGAAGGCGACCTCGGTGTTCGGAAGCCG
>JBJMNL010000272.1:0-19432 GCA_045804285.1 Gemmatimonadaceae bacterium | reverse complement strand
GCCGGCGGCCCGCCAGGAGACCGAGGAAGGGGAGGAGAGCACCTACAGCTCCGACCGTGGAATGGAGCGCGCCGCCGCCGGCGGCGACCGGGGCGGGGAGGACCGGAAGCGCCGTCCGCGCCGCCGCCGCGCCAAGCCCGAGGCGATCGCGGCCCGGCTCCGCAGCGGGGCCGAGGGTGAGGGCGGAGAGCCCGCCGAGGGCGCGGCCGAGGGCGCGGCTGAAGGTGGGGAAGAGAGCGCCGAGTAACGGCGCCGCCCCGCCGCGGCTGCCCCTCCGTCGGGTGGCCCGCGCAGGACCTTTGCACTAGACTTGTACGCCGCCGGCCTCCGCGCCGGCGGCGTTTCCACGAACCGCAGGTAGAGACGACGATGACGACGACGACCCCGATCACGGCCAAGGACGTCCAGGAGCTGCGCGCCCGCACCGGCGCCGGCATGATGGAGTGCAAGAAGGCCCTCGAGGAGACCAAGGGCAACATGGAGCAGGCGATCGAGTACCTTCGCACGAAGGGGATCGCCAAGGCCGAGAAGCGCGTCGGCAAGCAGACCAGCGAGGGGATGGTCGGCAGCTACATCCACCACAACGGGAAGCTCGGCGTCCTCGTCGAGGTGAACTGCGAGACCGACTTCGTCGCCCGCACCGACGACTTCAAGAGCCTCGTCCGCGCCCTCGCCGAGCACATCGCCGCCGCGGCGCCGCTCGGCATCGACAAGGACGCCGTGCCGGCCGACAAGGTCGAGAAGGAGCGCCGCATCTTCGAGGAGCAGGTCCGCCAGAGCGGCAAGCCCGAGAACATGATCGACAAGATCGTCACGGGTAAGATCGAGGCGTACTACAAGGACGTCGCGCTCCTCCACCAGGCCTGGGTCCGGGAGCCGAAGAAGACGATCGGCGACCTGATCAAGGAGACCTCGTCCAAGGTGGGCGAGAACATCGTCGTGAAGCGCTTCGTGCGCTTCCAGATGGGCGAGGAGTAGGCGCGGCCGTGACGTCAGTGGCCGAACGCGAGACGGCGCCGGCGGGGGAGGCGGATCTCCGCTTCCCCCGCGTCCTCCTGAAGCTGTCGGGGGAGGCGCTCGCCGGGAACAAGGGCGCGGGCCCGTTCGACTTCGAGACGATGGACCGCCTCGCGGGCGAGGTGAAGGCGATCGTCGACATGGGCGCCCAGGTGGGGCTCGTGATCGGCGGCGGCAACATCGTGCGCGGCTCCCAGCTCTCGCAGTTCGGGATGGACCGCGTCGGCGCCGACTACATGGGGATGCTCGGCACCGTCATCAACGCCCTCGCGCTCCAGGACGTCCTCGAGCGCAAGGGCGTCGACACCCGCGTCATGACGGCGATCCGCATGGAGGAGCTCGCGGAGCCGTACATCCGTCGCCGCGCCCTGCGCCACTTCGAGAAGGGGCGCACGGTGATCTTCGCGGCGGGCACCGGCAGCCCGTACTTCTCCACCGACACCGCCGCGGTGCTTCGCGCCATCCAGATGAAGGCGAGCGTCATCATCAAGGCGACGAGCGTCGACGGCGTCTACTCCGCCGACCCGAAGAAGCACCCCGATGCGACGTTCTACCCGACCATCAGCTACCGCGACGTCATGCTCGAGGAGCTGAAGGTCATGGATCAGACGGCGATCACGCTGTGCAAGGAGAACAGCCTCCCGCTGATCGTGCTCAACATTCACCAACACGGCGCCGTCGCCCGCGCGATCCGGGGCGAGGCCGTGGGAACCCTCGTGCAATGAGCTCAATCGCGCAGATCCTGAAGGACTGCCGGGCCGGGATGGAGAAGGGCGTCGAGAACGCGAAGCGCGAGTTCGCCTCGATCCGCTCCGGCAAGGCGTCGCCGAACATGCTCGACACCGTGCGCGTCGACATGTACGGGCAGCAGATGCAGCTCAACCAGGTGGCGAGCGTCGCCTCCCCCGACCCGCGGACGCTGCTCGTGACGCCCTACGACAAGGGGCAGGTGAAGGCGATCGAGAAGGCGATCCGCGAGTCGGACCTCGGGCTCGACCCCTCGACGCAGGGCGGCGTGATCCGCGTCCCCCTCCCGTCGATGAACGAGCAGCGCCGCAAGGAGCTGGTGAAGGTCGTCCACAAGCTCGCCGAGGAGGGGAAGGTGGCCGTCCGCCACGCCCGCACCGACGCGCGCGACAGGATGAAGAAGCTCGAGGGTGTCTCGGAGGACGACAAGAAGCAGGGCGAGAAGGAGCTCCAGAAGGTGCACGACGACTACATCGCGAAGATCGACCAGATGGTGAAGGGGAAGGAGTCGGAGATCATGGCGGTCTGACCGCCGGCACTTCGCTTCACGCCGGCGCGCCCCCTCCCGCGGCCCTCCCGCCGCCGCTTCGACGACACACCGCCCCTTTCCCCCCCGAATGAGCGCAGCAGAGACCCTCGGCCGAATCCGCGTCAACGGCGCGGTGCCCCGGCACGTCGCCATCATCATGGACGGCAACGGCCGCTGGGCGCGCGAGCGCCGCATGCCGAGGCCGTTCGGCCACCGCTCGGGGATGAAGGCGGTGCGCCAGGTCGTCGAGGGCGCGATCGAGGCGGGGCTCGAGGTGCTGTCGCTCTTCGCCTTCTCCAAGGAGAACTGGCAGCGGCCGGCGACCGAGGTCGGGGCGCTGATGTCGCTCCTCGAGGAGTACATCGCCCGCGAGACGGAGGAACTCGCCGGGCGCGGCGTCCGCGTCCGGGTGCTCGGCGAGCTCGGGCGCCTCACGCCGGCCGCCGCGGCCGCCGTCGAGCGCGTGGTGGCGCGCACGGCGCACAACGACCGCCTGGTCCTCAACCTGTTCATCTCGTACGGCAGCCGAGCCGAGCTCGTGCGCGCCGCCCAGCTCCTCGCCCGCGACGCGGTCGACGGCCGGCTCGTCCCTGAGGAGATCACCGAGGACGACCTCGCCGCGCGGCTCTTCACCGCCGGCTGCCCCGACCCCGACCTCCTCATCCGCACGTCGGGGGAGATGCGCATCTCCAACTTCCTGCTCTGGCAGCTCGCCTACACGGAGCTCTTCATCTCGCGCGTCCTCTGGCCCGACTTCGGCCGGCGCGAGCTGTTCGAGGCGATCCTCGACTTCCAGAACCGCGAGCGGCGCTTCGGCCGCGTGTCGGCCTGAGCGGCGTGTCCCCGAGCGGCGTGTCCCCGAGCGGGGTGTCCCCGAGCGGCGTGTCCGAGCTCGCGCGGCGGGTCGCGTTCGCCGTGGTCGCCATCCCGCTGTCGATCGCGGTCATCTGGTTCGGCGGGCTCCCGCTCGCGCTGCTGCTCGCCCTCATCGCGGGGCTCGGCGCCTGGGAGCTCTACCGGATCGCCGAGGCGGGGGGCACGCGCCCGTTCACCGCGGTCGGCGTCGCCCTGTCCGCGGCGATCCCGCTGCTCGTGTGGGCGGTCTACGCCGAGCAGCTGCGGCGCGTCCCGATCAGCGCGGCGACGCTCGTCGTGCTCGCGCTGCTCGCCGCGAGCATCTGGCTCCGCGGCGTGGACGGCCGTCCGCTCGCCGCCGTGGCCATCACGATCTTCGGCGTGTTCTACACGGGCGTCATGCTCAGCTTCGGCTACGCCCTGCGCTACTACCCGTACGCCATCGGCCGCGCCGCGGGCGCGGCGGTCGTCGTCCTCCCCCTCCTCCTGACCTGGGCGAGCGACACGGGCGCCTACTTCGTGGGCCGCGCGTTCGGCAGGCGTAAGCTCATCCCGTCGGTGAGCCCGGGGAAGACGGTCGCCGGCGCCGTCGGGGCCGTGGTGACGACGGCGGTCGTCTCCCTGCTCTACGCGCGCTTCGCCCTCCGGCCGGCGGCGCAGCTCGCCCTGACGCCCTGGGGCGCCCTCCTCTTCGGTGTCGCGATCAGCGTCGTCGCCCAGGTCGGCGACCTCGTCGAATCGCTGCTCAAGCGGGAGGCCGGCGTCAAGGACAGCTCGCACATCATCCCCGGCCACGGCGGCGTGCTCGACCGCTTCGACAGCCTGTTCTTCGTGCTGCCGGTCGCCTATCCTCTTCTGCTGTGGCTTCTCATTCCGGCACCGCGGTGATCGACCCGGCGGTGAGCGACCCGGCGGTGGGCGACGCTCCCCACGCGAGCGCGGCGGAGCGTCGCCCGGGGCGCGCTGCGCCCCGGGATCGGCAGCGCGGCGTCGCCATCCTCGGCTCCACGGGATCCATCGGCACCACGGCGCTGCGCGTGCTGGCGCGGCAGCGCGAGCGCTTCCGCGTCGCCGCGCTCACTGCGTTCAGCAACGTGGCGCTCCTCCGCGAGCAGGCGGAGCTGTTCGCGCCCTCCTACGTCGGCCTTGCCGGCTCGGCGACGGGCCCCGCCCAGCCCGGCTGGCATACCGGCGCCGGCTGCCTCGTCGAGGCCGCGACACGCCCCGACGTGGACGTGGTCCTCAACTCGGTGGTCGGCGCCGCCGGTCTCGACGCGACGCTGGCCGCGCTCGACGCGGGGAAGCGGGTGGCGCTGGCGAACAAGGAGACGCTGGTCGTCGCCGGCGAGCTCGCGGCCGAGGCGGCGCGCCGCGGCGGGGGGGAGCTGGTACCGGTGGACAGCGAGCACTCGGCGATCCTCCAGTGCATCGCGGGACGCCCGCGCGCCGAGGTCCGCCGCCTCGTCCTCACCGCCTCGGGGGGCCCGTTCCGCGGCTGGAGCCGCGAGCGGCTGGCGCGCGCGACGGTCGCCGACGCGCTCCAGCATCCGACCTGGCGCATGGGACGCAAGATCACCGTCGACAGCGCCACGCTCGCGAACAAGGCGCTCGAGGTGATCGAGGCACACTTCCTGTTCGGCCTCGGCTACGAGCAGATCGAGGTCGTCGTGCACCCGCAGAGCGTGGTGCACTCGTTCGTGGAGTTCGTCGACGGGAGCGTCCTCGCGCAGTTGGGGGTGCCGAGCATGGAGCTTCCGGTGCTCTACGCCCTCACCCACCCGGATCGCGTGCCCGACACCGGGGTACCTCCGTTCGACCCGGTCGAGCTCTCGCCGCTGACCTTCGAGCGCGTGCGCGCCGACGACTTCCCGGCGCTCCGTCTCGGCGTCCAGGCCGGACGGGCGGGCGGCGCGGCGCCGGCGGTGTTCAACGCCGCCAACGAGCAGGCCGTGGCCATCTTTCTCGAGGGGCGGATGACCTTCCCGGACATCCCCCGTTCCATCGAATCGGCGCTCGGCGCGCTCGCCGGGCTGCCCGGCGGCGACCGCGAGTCGCTGCTCGCGGCCGACGCCGCGGCCCGGCGCCACGTCGCCGAGCTCCACCGCTGTTGACCGACGGGGCTCGCGAGACGGAGCGTTCCCGGCCGCGCCGCGCGCCATGAGGCGCGGCGCGGCCCCTACCACCGTCAGCACGACGCATACGCCGAGGCGCGGATGTTAGCTTGGCTCGCCCCTTTGATCGTCTTCGGGATCGTGGTGTTCGTCCACGAGCTCGGCCACTTCCTGGCCGCAAAGGCCACCGGCGTCTACGCGCCGCGCTTCTCGATCGGCTTCGGCCCCGCCCTGCTGCGCAAGCGGTGGGGGGAGACGGAGTACATCCTCGCCGCGCTGCCGCTCGGTGGCTACGTGCGCATGGCGTCGCGCGAGGACGAGACGATGGCGCTCATCGAGGGCGGGGGGGAGAAGGCGCCTCCGACGGCGCCGCACCATGGCGCGCACCCCGGCGCGGTGGCCGAGGCCGCCGGCGTGGCGGCCGGGGAGAGCCGGCCCCACGACTGGGACCCGGACGCCATGTACCCGTTCGGGCCGAAGCCCGTGCCTGCGAACCGCTGGTTCGAGTCGAAGCCGCTCTGGGCGCGCCTCGTGATCATGCTCGCCGGCGTCACGATGAACGTGCTCCTCGCCCTCGTCGTCTCGGTTGCGCTTTACGCCGCCTACGGGCGCCAGATCGTGCCCACGCGGACGGTCGGCGTCGTGGGAGGGGCGGCGGCCGCGGCCTTCGGCGGCCGCGTGGCGCCGGGCGACACGATCGTGCGCGTCGGCGGTGAGCCGGTGCGGAACTGGAGCGAGGTGCAGCGGCGCCTGCTCGCCGCGCCGGAGCCGGTCTCCGTGGTCACGAACCGCGACAGTGTCGTGCTCGCCCGCGCCGGCCAGGCCGGCAGCCGCGAGCGGCGGCAGCTCGTGAGCGGGGTCGAGTACTTCGTCCCCGCGGTGGTCGACTCGGTGGTGCCCTCGATGCCGGCGGCGCGCGCGGGCCTGCTGCGCGGCGACAGCATCGTCGCGTTCGACGGGACGCCGATGCGGAGCTTCGCCCAGGTGTCGCGCGCGATCAACGAGGCGGCCGGCCGCGACGTGCGGCTCGGGATCGTCCGCGGCGCGCAGCCGCTCACCCTCAGCGTCCGCCCGGAGTCGTCGACGGTCGTCGACGAGCTCTCGGGGCGGACCCAGGTCAAGGGACGCATCGGCTTCGTGCCGCGGCAGCTCGAAGTCGTTCGCGAGCGCATGCCCTTGGGCGAGGCCGTGGTGCAGGGCTGGAACGAGACCTGGTCGATGACCGGCGATGTGGTGGACATCGTCAAGCGCCTGGCGCGGCGCGAGGTCTCGGTGCGGCAGCTCGGCGGTCCCATCCAGATCGCCCGCACCTCGGTCGCCGCCGCGCGGCAGGGGCTCGACTACCTGCTGTATCTGATCGCCTTCCTGAGCGTCAACGTTGCAGTGCTGAACCTGCTCCCGATCCCGATCCTGGACGGCGGGCAGGTGCTGCTGAACGTCGCCGAGGCGGTGAAGGGGAGGGCGTTCAGCGCCCGCACGCGCGAGTACATCCTGCGCGCCGGCCTCGTCGCGATCGGGCTCCTCTTCGTGACCGTGATGTGGAACGACATCTCCCGCATCATCAGCGACGCGATCCGATGACCACCACCGCCGCACTCCGCCGGGACGAACGCGCCGCCGCCGGCGCGTCGCTCCTGGCTGTGGTCGCGGCGCTCGTCGCCCTCCTCGTGCTCGCCACCCTCCCGTCGCGCGCGGCCGGGCAGGCGCTCGACCGCGCGGTGCGCTTCCCGGTCACGAGCGTGGGGGACAGCACCTTCACTTTCCCGGTGGGGGAGCTGCGCTGGGTGAAGGCCGGGGAGCGTGGCATGGCGGTCGACCCGCGGCGGCGCGACGCGCTCGTCGCCCGCTTCCAGGTGCTGCAGGTCGACCGCGGCACCGCGACCGCGTTGGTGACCGGCCAGACGACGCGGCTGACCGAGGACCACGTCGCCATCCTCGAGATGCCGCCACGTCCCTGGTACGCGAACTCCCTCTTCTGGACCGGCGCCCTGCTCGGGCTGCTCGGCGGCGCGGCGATCGGCTCGCGCTAGCGCCGCGCCGCGGGCGCGGCGGGCGTCACTGCTTGCCGCACATCATGAAGACCTTCTGGTCGCTCACCTTGGCGGCCTGCACCTCGACCGGGCCGTAGTAGCTGCCGCAGAGGGGCGCCTGGAGCGAGAGCTGGTACTCTCCCTCGGGGACGCTGACCGAGTCGGCGCCGAAGAGGCGGCCGCGGCTCACCGGGGCGGCGATGGGCTCGCCGTCCTTGGCGGGGCGGAGCGAGTACGTCACGAGCCCGGTGGGCGCGTTGCGGGCGGTGATGCGGACCCAGCCGCAGGCGCGGGGCGTCAGGCGTACGACCTTGAGCCCCGTGTCGCCTGGCTGCACGGGCACCCGCTTCTGCACCGATCGCCATGAGCAGGTGACCGGGGAAGGGAGGGTCGCCACCACGGAGTAGGTGCGGCCGGCTTCGAGCGGTCCGCTTCGCCACTCCCGGCCGACGGTCCGCACCGGCGTGCCGTCGACGCTGAGCGCCGCCCCCTCGGGGAAGGTCACGAGAAACGCCGGCGGCCTGGCGGGGGGGAGCGCCTCGTCGGCCGAGGTCCCCGGCGTCCGCTCGGCCGACGCGCCCGGCACGGTCGCCGGTGTCGTCCGCGCGCCGTCGCGGGGCGGCCGCGCCGCCGGGCTCTCCCCTTCCGGCGGGTTGGCGGCCTCTCCGCGCCGCTGGACGTAGATCAGCGGGGCGACGATGAGGAGTGCCGCCGCTCCCGCGGCCGCGACGCGGAACGGGGCGCGGACGCGCCGGACTCGGCGGCCGAGCGCCGGCAGCAGTTGCGTCGCCTGGCCGGCGAGGTCGAGGGAGGGGAGGACGAGCGTACGACCCCCGGTGTTCGCGCCCGAGTCGCCGAGCACGGCGGCGAGGGCGTGGCAGAGCTGCTCGCCGGTCGGGAAGCGCTCCGCCGGGTCCTTCTCCAGGCAGCGGAGGATGATGCGCTCGACGTCGCGGGACAGCTCGGGGTTGAGCGCGCGCGGCTTGGGCGGGCGCTCCTCGACCTGCTGGCGCGCGATCTCGTACCAGTCGTCGCCGTTGAACGGGAGCTGCCCCGTGGCGGCGCGGAAGAGCGTGACGCCGAGCGAGTAGATGTCGGCGCGGCCGTCGAGCGGCTGGCCGCGCGCCTGCTCGGGGGAGAAGTACTGCGGGGTGCCGACGACCATGTTCGTGCCCGTCTGCTCCACGTAGTTCGTGAGGGCGCGGGCGATGCCGAAGTCCGCCACCACGGCGTTGCCGTGCTCGTCGAAGAGGATGTTGTCCACCTTGATGTCGCGGTGGACGACCCCTTCGCGGTGGGCGAAGCCGAGGGCGCTGGCGACGTCGATCCCCATCCGGACGAGCACCGGCTCGGGGAGGGTGGTGAGAACGTCGAGCTTGTCGGTGAGGTTCTGCGGCAGGTAGTCCATCGCGAAGTAGACCGCGCCGTTCTCCTTCCCGACGGCGAAGATCTTCACGATGTTGGGGTGCCGGAGGCGGGCGGCGGTGGACGCCTCGCGCCGGAAGCGGCTCTCGAACTTCTCGTCGCCGGCGTACTGGGGCTTGAGCACCTTGAGGGCGACCGGGATCTCGAGCTCCGGGTCCCACGCCCTGTAAACCCAGGCGAATCCGCCCGACCCGATGAGAGAGTCGACACGGAATTTGCCGAGGGTCTGCCCGAGGAGGCGCTCAGGCACGGACCGCTACCGGTCGGGGAGCCTTTACAGGGGTGGACAAGTCCAGTAAATTCCTGTGCTTCAACCGATTCGGCGCACGTGACGCCGCTGGGATTGGCGGAGAATATAACATCATGGCCTTCGAAAAAGCATCGACGATCACCAAGCACCGGGCGCACGAGACCGATACCGGGTCCACCCGCGTCCAGGTCGCGCTCCTGACCGAGCGCATCAACTACTTGACGGACCACTTCCGCACGCACGCGAAGGACCACCACAGCCGTCGCGGCCTCCTGAAGATGGTCGGCAAGCGCCGCCGCCTCCTCGACTACATGAGGCGGACCGACGTCGAAGGCTACCGGCAGCTCATCCAGGATCTTGGGCTCCGTTACTAAGGCGCTATCCCCATACACTCGCGCGGGCGCACCACTGCGGCCCGCGCGTTTTGTGTTATCCCGAGGCGAATAGGCAACTATGCAACGCGTTGAGCGAATCTTCGCCGGCCGGCCCCTGATCATCGAGACGGGGCGCATGGCGAAGCAGGCGGCGGGCGCCGCTGTGGTGCAGTACGGCGAGACCATGGTCCTCGCCGCCGTGACCGTGAGCGAGAACCAGAGCACGCTCCCCTTCTTCCCGCTCACGGTCGAGTACAAGGAGAAGACCTACGCCGCCGGCAAGATCCCGGGCGGCTTCATCAAGCGCGAGGGCCGCCCGAGCGACAACGAGATCCTCTCGGCGCGCATCATCGACCGCTCGATCCGCCCGCTCTTCCCGGACGGCTTCAAGAACGAGGTCCAGGTCTTCGTCTACGTCATCTCCGCCGACCAGGAGAACGACGCCGACGTCCTCGCCCTGCTGGCGACGTCGTACGCGCTGAACGCCTCGAAGGTCCCCTTCATGGGCCCGATCGGCGGCGTCCGCGTCGGCCGCGTGCAGGGGAAGTGGGTGCTCAACCCCACCTTCCAGCAGCTCGCCTACAGCGACATGGAGCTCGTCGTCGCGGGCTCCAACGACTCGATCGTGATGGTCGAGGGGGGCGCGCTCGAGGTCTCCGAGGACGACGTCGTCGAGGCGCTCCAGGTCGGGCACCTGGGGATCCGCGAGCTGATCGCGATCCAGAACGAGATGCTGGCCAAGGGGCGCGCCGAGAAGATGGCGTGGACCAAGTCCGACGTCTCCGACGAGCTGGCGGTGCGCGTCCGCGAGCTCGCCCAGGGGAAGATCGCCGAGGCGCTCAACCGGAAGGACAAGCACACCCGCGTCGAGGCCGTCGAGCGCGTCAAGCAGGAGATCCGCGACGGGCTGATGACGGACTTCCCGGACGGCGACAAGGACATCAAGACGATCCTCGGCGACGTCGAGTACGAGTCGCTCCGCTCGCAGGTGCTCGACACCGGGCACCGCGTCGACGGCCGCAAGCCGACCGAGGTCCGCGCGATCTCGATCGACGCCCCGGTGCTCCCGCGCGCCCACGGCTCCGCGCTCTTCACGCGCGGCCAGACGCAGGCGCTCGTCAGCGTCACGCTCGGCACGGCGAACGACGTCCAGCGCCTCGACTCGATCGACGAGCCGCAGGAGACCACCAAGTCGTTCATGCTGCACTACAACTTCCCCCCCTTCTCCACGGGGGAGGTTCGCCCGGTGCGCGGCACGAGCCGCCGCGAGATCGGCCACGGGAACCTCGCCGAGCGCGCGCTCCAGGCGATGCTGCCGCCGTTCGAGGAGTTCCCCTACACGCTGCGCATCGTCTCCGACGTCCTCGAGTCCAACGGCTCGTCGTCGATGGCGTCGGTGTGCGGCGGCTCGCTCGCCCTCTTCGACGCCGGCGTCCCGATGCGCGCCGCCGTCGCCGGCGTGGCGATGGGGCTGATCAAGGAGGGGAGCCGCTACGCGATCCTCACCGACATCCTCGGCACCGAGGACCACCTCGGCGACATGGACTTCAAGGTCGCCGGCACCGCCGACGGGATCACGTCCATCCAGATGGACATCAAGGTCGAGGGGCTCGACCTCGAGATCCTGAAGCAGGCGCTCGCCCAGGCGCGCGACGGACGGCTGTACATCCTCGGCGAGATGAACAAGGCGCTCGCCGCGCCGCGTCCCGACCTGTCGCCGTGGGCCCCGCGCATCGTCACGATGACGATCAGCCCCGAGAAGATCGGCGACCTGATCGGCCCGAAGGGGAAGACGATCCGCGGCATCCAGGACGAGACGGGCGCCGAGATCACGGTGGACGACTCGGGCATGGTGACCATCGCCGCCGTCGGCGGCGAGGCGATGGAGCGGGCGCGCCAGATGGTCCGCGCGATCACGGCCGAGCCGGTGGTCGGCGAGACGTACGAGGGCACGGTCAAGAGCACGACCGCCTTCGGCGCCTTCGTCGAGATCATGCCCGGCACCGAGGCGCTCCTCCACATCTCCGAGATGCGCCACGGCCGCGTCGAGAAGACCGAGGACGTGGTCAAGAAGGGGGACCGCGTTCGCGTCAAGCTCGTCGACCGCGACGAGCGCGGCCGGCTCCGCCTCTCCATGAAGGCGCTCGAGCCGAAGCCGGAGGGCGACGGGGCCGGCAGCGGCGACCGCGGCGCCACGCGCGGCGACCGCACGGCGCAGGACGAGGGCGAGGAAGGAGCGCCGGACGCGGACCGGGAGCGCGCTTTCGCCGCCGAGGGCTCGCGTGAGGGCGGGCGCGAAGGCGGCGACCGCGAGCGCCGTCCGCGGCGCGGCGGTGGCGGCGGCCGCGGCGGCGGGGGCCGGTCGCGCGAGTGACAGCGTCGGACGCCCGCTCCGCCGAGGCGGGGCTGCGGCGCACGACGCTCCCGAACGGACTGACCGTGCTCTCGGAGAACATGCCGGGAGTACGGTCGGTCGCGTTCGGGGCGTGGGTCCGCGCCGCATCGATTCACGAGCCGCGCGAGCGCATGGGCGTCTCGCACCTGCTCGAGCACATGGTCTTCAAGGGCACGCGGACGCGGAGCGCGAAGGACATCGCGCTCTCGCTCGAGGTGCTCGGCGGCTCGCTCGACGCCTACACCGCGCGCGAGCACACCTCCTACCAGGCGCGCGTCCTCGACGAGCACTTGCCCCAGGCCGCGGACGTCATCGGCGACCTCGTCTTCCGGCCGCTGATCCGCTCCGCCGACCTCAAGCTCGAGCGGAAGGTCGTGCTGGAGGAGATCAGCATGGTCGAGGACACGCCCGACGACATGGTCTTCGAGCTGCACAACGAGCTGCTCTGGGGCGCGCACCCCTACGGCTACTCGATCCTCGGCACCCGCGACACCGTGTCGGCGCTCGGCGTGCGCGAGCTCAAGGAGCTGCACGAGCGCGCCTACCACCCACCGCAGCTCGTCGTCGCCGCCTCGGGCAACGTCGAGCACGAGCGGCTGCTCGACGCCCTCGCGCGCACCGGCTGGGCCGACGTGCCGCGCGGCCTCGGCGACCCGCTGCGCTCGCCGCCGCCCGCCGCGGCGGCGCCCGCCTTCCGCCACGTCGAGCGCGACGCCGCCCAGACGCACGTGGTCTTCGGCGCGCCCACCGTGCCACACGGCGACCCGCGCCGCTACGCCGTGGCGCTCGTCAGCATGCTGCTCGGCGGCGGGATGAGCTCGCGCCTCTTCCAGCGCGTCCGCGAGGAGCTCGGGCTCGCCTACTCGGTCTACACCTACACGTCGTTCCACGTCGACACCGGCGTGCACGGGGTGTACGTGGCGACCGCGCCCGAGACGGCGAAGGACGCCACGGCCGCGATTCGCGAGGAGCTCGCCGCGGTCGCCGAGCGCGGGCTGCCGGCCGAGGAGCTCACGGCCGGGAAGAGCCAGCTCAAGGGGCAGATCACGCTCTCCCTGGAGAGCGTCACGTCGCGCATGTACCGCGCGGCGGGCGTCGAGCTCTACGGCGAGCCGTACCGGCCGCTTGACGAGGTGCTCGCCATCGTCGACGCGATCGACGAGGACGAGGTCGCCGCCGTCTGCCGGGAGTACTTCGCCCCCGATCGGCACGCGGTGCTCAGCCTCGGCCCGGAGTCCGCGCAGTAGGCTGCCGGTGGTGCCGCCGGTCCGGCCCGGGGCAGGGCAGTAGGCGGACCCGGCCGCGACCGATTATCGTGTAGTACGCGATGCGTAGTACGCGACGCGCGCGGCCTCGCCGGGCCGGCGCCGGCGCGCTCCCTTTCCCACCAACCACTCAGCGTCCTTCCCATGAAGATCGGCGTCCCGAAGGAGATCAAGACGAACGAGAACCGCGTCGCCCTCGTGCCGGCCGGTGCCGAGGCCCTCGTTGCGGCCGGACACACCGTGCGGGTCGAGAAGGGCGCGGGCGAGGGGAGCGGGTTCAGCGACGACATGTACCGCGAGGTCGGCGCCTCCATCGCCGCCGACGCGGCGACCGTGTGGCGCGACGCCGACATGATCATGAAGGTGAAGGAGCCGATCGAGCGCGAATGGCCGCACATGCGCCGCGGGCAGACGATCTTCACCTACTTCCACTTCGCCGCCGACGAGAACCTGACGCGGGCGCACCTCGACAGCGGCGCGACCTGCATCGCCTACGAGACGGTCGAGCTCCCGTCGCGCGAGCTCCCGCTCCTGACGCCCATGTCGGAGGTCGCCGGCCGGATGGCGGTGCAGGAGGGGGCCAAGTACCTCGAGAAGCTCTACGGCGGGCGCGGCGTGCTGCTCGGCGGCGTGCCGGGCGTGGCGCCGGCCAAGGTCGTCATCCTCGGCGGGGGCATCGTCGGCATCAACGCGGCGAAGATGGCGGCCGGCATGGGGGCGAAGACCGTCGTCCTCGACATCTCGCTCGAGCGGCTCCGCTACCTCTCCGACGTGATGCCGGCGAACGTGCAGCTCATCCACTCGAACCGCCACAACGTCCTCGAGCAGATCTCGACGGCGGACCTCGTGGTCGGCGCGGTGCTCATCCCCGGCGCCAAGGCCCCGAAGCTGGTGCGCCGCGACGACCTCAAGCGCATGCGCCCCGGTGCGGTCATCGTCGACGTCGCCATCGACCAGGGCGGCTGCATCGAGACGATCAAGGCGACGACGCACGAGAACCCGACCTACGTCATCGACGGCATCATCCACTACGGCGTGGCCAACATGCCGGGCGGCGTGCCGCGCACGTCGACGCTCGCGCTCACCAACGCCACGCTCCCCTACGCGCTCCAGCTCGCGAACAAGGGGTGGCGGAAGGCGGTGCGCGACAACACCGCCCTCCTCAAGGGCGTGAACATGGTGGACGGGAAGGTGACGTATCCGGCGGTCGCCGAGGCGTTCGGCATGGAGTACGTGCCGGCGGCGACCTTCCTCGAGCAGCCGGCCGGCGTGGTATGACGGCCGGGGTCCGGGTTCGTCGCCTCGAGCACAACCCCGACCTTCCGCTCCCGGCACGGCAGACCTCCGGCTCCGCGGGCTACGACGTGGCCTCCGCGGAGCCGGACTTCGTTCTGCGCCCCGGCGAGCGGCGGGCGGTGCGCACCGGACTGGCCTTCGAGCTCCCGGCGGGCGTCGAGATGCAGGTCCGCCCGCGCTCGGGGCTCGCCCTGCGCCACGGCATCACGATGCCCAACGCGCCCGGTACGATCGACCCGGACTACCGCGGCGAGCTCATGGTCATCCTGCAGAACGGCGGGGCGGAGCCGGTCCTGATCGAGCGCGGCACGCGCATCGCGCAGCTCGTCTTCGCGCGCTTCGAGACGCCGGTGCTGACCGAGGTGGAAGTGCTGGCGGAGAGCGAGCGCGGGTCGGGTGGGTTCGGAAGCACGGGACGGTAGCGTGCGGGACGGCGGGGTCATGAACGGGGAAGGGCGGAATGAGGAATGAGGCATGAGGGCCGGGACGCTACTGGTGGCCGGCATCGCCCATCGTGGCGTCCCGGCCCTCATGCCTCATTCCTCATTCCGCCCTTCGGCTTCATTCCGCCCTTCAGCGCCCCTCCCCCCCATCCTCTGCTATCACAAGATCGAGCCCCGTCACGAGCTCGGCGTCACCCGCCTCTCGCCGCGGCGTTTCGCGCGTCAGATCGAGCGGCTGGCGGAGCGGGGGTGGCGCACGCTCGGCCTGGCCGAGCTGGTGGCGTACGCGCGGGGCGAGCGCGCCGTGGGGGCGCGCGAGCTGGCGATCACCTTCGACGACGCCTACCGGGGGCTCCGCGACCACGCATTCCCGGTGCTGCGCGCCCACGGGTTCGGCGCCGTCTGCTTCGTGATCACCGACTACGCGGGGCGCCTCAACCGGTGGGACGTCGCATACGGCGGGCGCCGCTTCGCCCACCTCGCGTGGCGCGAGATGCGCGCCTGGCAGGGGCGGGGGATCGAGTTCGCCTCGCACACGGCGACGCACCCACGCCTGACCTGGCTCGCCGAGCGGGAAGTCGCGCACGAGCTCGCGCGCTCCCGCGCCGCGCTCGAGCGCGCCCTCGACGTCCCCGCCGACGCGGTGAGCTACCCCTTCGGGGCGGCGCGAGCGCGCGAGCGGCGCCTGGCGCGCGAGGCGGGCTACGCGACGGCCTTCTCCCTCGCGGGCCGGTGGGACGGCGACCCCTTCGCAATCCCGCGCCACCCGGTGTACCTCTGGGCGCCCCCCCTCCCGGGCGTCGGCCGCCTCGCCCCCGTCGAGCGCCTGGCCGCGGTCGCCGCCAACCGGTGCGCGGTCGGCACCACCCTCTGGCAACGCCTCACCTCGCCGCGCCGAGCCGTCGCGCCGGTCCACTGACGGCCGCCCGGCCGGGACGCGCCTAGACGAAGTACCGGGCCGCGAACGGGATCAGGCTCGGGTGGTGGACGAGCGCGGAGGCGAAGATGCGACCGAGGGTGCGCTTCGGCGCCGGGATGCCGTTCACCGTGCGCGCGAGCTGGTTGAAGAAGGCGTCGTCGAACTTGTTGAGCGCCTCCTTCAGGCGGTAGAAGCGAAGGTGGTCGTCGCCGAGGAGGGCCATCCACTCCTCGTGATAGCGCCGCAGCCGTGCCTCGCTCGTGTCCCCCGCGGCGAGCGCGGCGACGGCGGTGCGGGCGGCGAGGCGCCCGGCCTTCATCGCGTTCACGATCCCGCCGCCCGAGAGCGGGTTGACCATGTGCGCCGAGTCGCCGCACAGGATCAGCGCGTCGGCCACCGTGCGCTTCACCGTCGGGTGGACGATCACGCCGCCGACCGTGTACGCCGTCCGCACCCCCGCCGGGAAGTAGTTGCCGAGATAGCCGTCGAGCCAGTCCCGCGCCGGCCGGCCGCGCCCGTGCAGCGCGACGATGCCGAGCCCGACGTTCGCGACCCGCTCCCCCTTCGGGAAGACCCAGGCGTAGCCGCCCGGCGCGATCTCGTCACCGAAGTGGAGGTAGATGGCGTCGGGGTCGAAATCGATGCCGGCGACCACGTACTGGGCGCAGCTCTCCATGTCGCGCGCCGGCACGCGGGTGTCGAGCCCGGCCCAGCGCCCGACCATGCTCTCGACCCCGTCGGCGCCGATGACGACGCGGGCGCGCACCGCGCCGTCGCCGCGCGGGCCGCGCGTCGTGGCGAGCCACCCCGCGCCGTCGCGTGTGATCCCCGTCACCTCGGTGCCGACGACGATCTCGGCGCCGGCGGCCCCCGCCTCGGCGGCGAGCGCGGGCTCGAAGCGCGTCCGGTCGAGGACGTAGCCGACGTCCCCCTCCGCGACGCGCACCTCGGTGCCGTCGGGGGCCCAGAAGATCACGCGCGTGATCCGGCGCGAGACCCAGGAGGCGCCCGCGGGGTCGAGGAACTCGGCGAGCCCGCGCGAGCCGACCCCCTCGCCGCAGCGCACGGGCGCGCCGACGGCGCGGTCGCGCTCGAGGAGGAGGACGTCGAGCCCCGGCGCGGCGCTCGCGGCCTCCCGCGCGGCCACCAGCCCCGCCGGCCCGCCGCCGATGACGAGCACGTCGCAGACCGAGCGTGTCACGCTGCGGGCCCTCGCTCGTCCAGCAGGTGCGCGGCGTCGGACTCGCCGCGAGCGGCGACCGGCGTCGCGCGCGTTATCATGGAGAGCGCGCCGACGGGGCAGGGGGCGATGCACTTGCGGCATCCCGTGCACGCGGCGGCGCTCACGACGAGTCCCTCACGGCGCATCGTTATGGCGAGCGGGGGGCAGAGCGGCATGCACAGCCCGCACGCGTCGCAGAGCTGCCGGTCCACGACGGCGACGTCGTGCGGCAGCGGGCGGGCGCGGGGTTTCGTGGTCAGCGGCGGCATGCCGGCGAGGTTAATCCGCGCTCGCCCGCGGCGTCAAGCAGGCGTCGCGCGGTGAACGACGTCACAATACGCACTCATCGCGATCGGAATCGCGCTCGTCTCGCAGTCGCACGGCACTCGCTCAACCTTGCTCGCCCCGCGGCCCACGGGTAGGTTTCGTGCCCGCCGCCCTCTCCCTCCAAGCCGCGTGGCACGCGCGCGGCCGCTCGAACCAATCCCGATGCGCTTTCCGTTCTTCCAAAAGGGTTCCCGCTCGCTCTTCCCCGCGAACGCCATCGCGGTGGACCTCGGCACGGCGAACACGCTCGTCTACGTGAAGGGCGAGGGGATCGTCCTCAACGAGCCGTCCGTGGTCGCCATCGACCGCGAGACCAAGAAGATCAAGGGCGTGGGGCTCGAGGCGAAGCGCATGCTCGGGCGCACCCCCGAAGGCATCCTCGCCGTGCGGCCGATGAAGGACGGTGTCATCGCCGACTTCGACGTGACCGAGAAGATGCTGCGCTACTTCCTGACGCTCATCATCGAGAACCACGTCTTCCGCGTGAAGCCGCGCGTCATCGTCTGTGTGCCCTCGGGCATCACCGAGGTGGAGAAGCGCGCGGTGCGCGACTCCGCGCTCGGCGCCGGCGCCAAGGAGGTGTTCATGGTCGCCGAGCCGATGGCGGCCGCGATCGGCGTCGGCCTCCCGGTCGAGACGCCGACCGGCAACATGGTGATCGACATCGGCGGCGGCACGACGGAGATCGCCGTCATCGCGCTCTCCGGCATCGTCAGCGACACGTCCATCCGCACCGGCGGCGACGAGCTCGACACGGCGATCGTGCAGTTCATGCGCAAGAACTACAACCTGCTGATCGGCGAGCCGACGGCCGAGCAGATCAAGATCCAGATCGGCTCGGCGGCGCCGGTGGGAGAGGAGCGCGACATGGAGGTCAAGGGGCGCGACCTCGTGTCGGGCATCCCGAAGACGGTCCGCGTGCACTCGGCCGAGATCCGCGAGGCGATCCAGGAGCCGATCCAGCAGATCGTCGACGCCGTGCGCCGCGCCCTCGAGATCACCCCACCCGAGCTCGCGAGCGACATCGTCGACCGCGGCATCGTCATGACGGGTGGCGGCGCCCTCATTCGCGGCCTCGACCTGCTGCTCAGCCAGGAGACGAACCTGCCGATCCACGTCGACGAGGACCCGCTCACTTGCGTCGTGCGCGGGACCGGCCGCATTCTCGACGACGAAGAGAAGTACTGGTCGGTTCTGAGCAGCTGAGGCTCCCGCCGTGTCCCGCAACGCTCGGAGCGGGTCCCGCCTCGACACGGTGCTCTTCGCCGTCTGCGGCGCGTTCTCGCTCATCTTCGCCGGCGTGCTGCCCGGCCACATGCGCGAGGCGTTCGCCGCAGGCCTCCGGCGGACGGTCGTCGCCCCACTCGTCTCCCTCCAGCGGCGCGCCGAGCTGAGCCGCTCGGCGTTCCTCACCCACGACGCGACCACGGCGCAGCGCGACAGCGTCGCCCTCGGCGCCCTCTCGGTACCGGCGCTGGAGATGGAGAACGAGCGCCTCCGCAGGCTGCTGGGGCTGGGCGCGAAGCTTCGTTGGGGCTTCGTCGCCGCGGAAGCCATCCACTCCTCCGAGCTGCGCTCGCGCACGCCCGCCGACGAGTTCACCCTGACGCTCACCGCCGGCTCCGACGCCGGCGTCCGCCCCTTCAGCCCCGTCGTGGCGCCGGAGGGGCTCGTCGGCATGGTCCAGACCGTCGACCCGACGATGAGCCTGGCGATCACCTGGGCGAACCCCGACTTCCGCGTCAGCGCGATGACCGCCGACAGCGGGGTCGTCGGGATCGTCCAGGCACACCTCGGCGGCGGCCCCGATCGACCGGAGCGCTACCTGCTCGAGCTGCGTGGGGTCCCCTTCCGCAGCTCGGTCCAGCCGGGCACGCTCGTCGTGAGCTCCGGCTTCGGCGGCGTGTACCCGCGCGGCATCCCCGTCGGCACGGTGCTCAGCGAGCTCAACACGGCCGAGGGGTGGGCCCGTGCGTATCTGGTGCGGCCGGCCGTGCCGCCGCCCGAGGTCTCCTCGGTGATGATCCTCCAGCCGCAGCGCGTCGCGGCGGGGGTGCGCAACGTCTGGAGCTCGGTGGCCGCCGCCGACTCCGCCGCGCGCCGCGTCGTCGTCGCCGGCGACTCGCTGGCGCGCATCGCCGCGGCCCGGCAGGCCGCCGAGCGGCGCGCCGCGACGGACAGCGCGGGGGCGACCCTCGACTCCGCCGCCCGTGCGGGCGCCCCCGCG
>JBJMNL010000271.1:0-23471 GCA_045804285.1 Gemmatimonadaceae bacterium | reverse complement strand
TCAAGCTCACCACGGTTATCTGCCGGAGACGTCATCGAAAATGCCGAACGGGATTGTCGCGCACTCTGAAAACATCCGAGCGCTTTTCGGCAAGGCCCTGATTGCAGTTGCTGACGCGTTCGGCGCGGAACGCATCGTTCGCGAGCGTGGAGTACTCCGGCCCGCCGACGAGGTTGTCGGCCGCGTCGCCCTCGCCCTTCAGCAGGAGGTCCGCCTTGGCGATGGCGTACGTCTCGGCGTTGATCTCCTGCCCGTAGAGGTGCGTGACGACCTCCTTCCCGTGCTCCGCGGCGAGCGCCTGCAGCGTCTCCTCGGCGACGGTCAGCATCCCGCCGGTGCCGCAGGCGCCGTCGTAGAGCAGGTAGGTGCCGCTCTCGATCCGGTCGGCGACGGGGAGGAAGATGAGCCGCGCCATGAGCTTGACGGCGTCGCGCGGCGTCCAGTGCTCGCCCGCCTCCTCGTTGTTCTCCTCGTTGAACCGCCGGACGAGCTCCTCGAAGATCGTCCCCATGGCGTGGTTGTCGAGCCCGGGGTGCTTCACCGAGCCGTCGCCGTTGCGGACCGGGTTCGGGCCGACGTTGATCGACGGGTCGAGGAGCTTCTCGATCAGCGTCCCGAGGGCGTCGGCCTTCGAGAGGCGGGGGATCTGGTTGCGGAACTCGAACTTCTCGAGGATCTCCTGAACGTTGGGCGAGAAGCCGTCGAGGTACGCCTCGAAGTCCGCCCGGAGCTTCTGCTGGCTCGCGCGATTGCGAAGGTCGCGCAGGGTGAACTTCGAGGTGTTGTAGAACGCCTGGCCGGCCGCCTGCCGGAGCGCCTGATCCTGGTTCGTGATCCCCGCCTCGTCGAGCGTCGCCTTGAGATCGAGCACCGCCTGCTTCGTCGGCTCGAGGACGGCGTCGAGGCGCCGGAGGACCGTCATGGGGAGGATGACATCGCGGTACTTGCCGCGGACGTACAGGTCGCGGAGGACGTCGTCCGCGATGCCCCAGATGAAGTTGGCGATCCAGGTGAGCTGTGCTTGATCCATGCGCTTCGGAGGAGGGCCGGGGGGCGCTGGGCGGCCACAGACGAGGGTACGGGCGGCCGTCCAGTCGAGTCGTTCGGCGACGAAGATAGGGCCGGGGGCTGACGGCCGCAGGGGGGCGGGCCATGAACGGCGGGCCGGCACCCGCCTAACGGCCCGCCGGCGAAAGAACGGGCCCCGCGCGATGCGTCGCGCGGGGCCCGTATAACATTATCCAACACGAGCTTACGTGAATTTACGATAGCGCGTGGGACGAATCACCATAGCGCGTGGGACGGAATTACGATAGCGCGTGCGAACCCACATCCACAACAGACGAGACGGCAGGGCACCGCCCTTACTGCACCGCGTTGATCATGTCGAAGATGGGCAGGTACATCGCCACCACCATGCCGCCGACCACCACGCCGAGGAACACGATCATGATCGGCTCGAGCATGCTGAGGAGGTTGCTCACCGCCGCGTCCACCTCCTCGTCGTAGAAGTCGGCGATCTTCGACAGCATCTCGTCGAGACCGCCGGTCTGCTCGCCGACGGCGATCATCGAGATCACCATCGGCGGGAAGACCGCCGACTTCTGGAGCGGGGCGGAGATCGTGTCGCCGCCGGCGATCGAGGTGCGGGAGGCCATGATCGCGTCCTGGATGACGCGGTTGCCCGCCGTCTTCGCCGTGATCTCGAGGCCGTCGAGGATCGAGACGCCGGAGGAGATGAGGGTGCCGAGCGTCCGGGTGAAGCGCGAGACCGCCGACTTGCGGAGCACGTCGCCCAGCACCGGCATCTTGAGCATGAGCCGGTCGATCTGGAGCCTCCCGTCGCTCGTCGCGTAGTACTTCTTCAGCAGGTAGACGCCGCCGGCGATGGCGCCGCCGACCGCCCACCAGAAGCCCTTGAGGAAGCGCGACATGCCGATGACGACGCGCGTCGGCAGCGGGAGGGCGAGGCCGACGCTGCCGAACATGGTCTCGAACACCGGGATGACGAAGATGAGGAGGACGATGATCGCGATCGCCGCCACGCTCATGATGACGCCCGGGTAGATCATGGCGCCCTTCACCTTGCGGACGAGGGCGTCGTTCTTTTCCATGAACGTCGCCAGGCGCATGAGGATCGTGTCGAGGATACCGCCCGCCTCGCCGGCGGCGACCATGTTGACGTACAGGTCGCTGAACGCCTTCGGGTGCTTGCCGAGGGCGTCGGCCACGGTGTGACCGCTCTCGACGTCGAAGACCACGGCCTTCGTGACCTCCTGGAGCGCCTTGTTCTCGCTCTGCTTCGCGAGGATGTCGAGCGCCTGCACGAGCGGAAGGCCGGCGTTGATCATCGTCGAGAACTGCCGGGTGAAGATCACGATGTCGCGCATCGAGATCGACCCGAGCTTCTTCTTCTTTGCCTTCTCCTCGTCGACCTTGACGACGTTCATCCGCTGGCGCCTGAGCTGCGCCACGACGTCGTCGCGCGTCGCCGCCTCCATCGTCGCCGTCTTCAGCTCGCCGTTGGCGGCGCGGGCGGTGTATGTGAACGTCGGCATGAGCTAGAGCTCCTCGTTGTCGTGCTGGTCAGACCGATGATTCGGGAGTGGGAGGCCGGGAGTCCGGCGCGGGCCCGCCACTCCCCACTCCCGGTTCCCCACGCTGCTACCGCTTCCCCGCCGCCGCCGCGCCGGCGCGCGGGCTCGCCGCCGCGAGGCCCGGCTTCCCGTCGCCGTCGTCCGGCATCTGCTGGCCGGTCATGCGCAGGAACTCGTTCGGCTCGCCGCTGACGCGCAGACACTCGTCGAGCGTCACCTCGCGGCTCATGTACAGGTTGTAGAGCGCGTCGTTCAGCGTCTGCATCCCGTGCTTCTTGCCGGACTGCATCATCGAGTAGATCTGGTGCACCTTGTCGTCGCGGATCAGGGCGCGGATCGCGGGCGTGACGACGAGGATCTCCGCCGCCATCACGCGGCCGCGCCCCTTCGCGCGGGGGAGCAGCGTCTGCGTCACGATCCCCTCGAGCACGAAGGCGAGCTGCGCGCGGACCTGCGACTGCTGGTGCGACGGGAAGACGTCGATGATGCGGTTGATCGCCTCGGCCGCCGAGTTGGTGTGCAGGGTGGCGAAGGCGAGGTGCCCCGTCTCGGCGATCGTGAGCGCGGCCTGGATCGTGTCCAGGTCGCGCATCTCGCCGACGAGGATCGTGTCCGGGTCCTCGCGGAGGGCGTACTTGAGCGCGCTCTGGAACGACTTCGTGTCGGTCCCGACCTCGCGCTGGTTGACGATGCAGCCCTGGTGGCGGTGGATGAACTCGATCGGGTCCTCCACCGTGATGATGTGCCCCTTCCGCTCGCGGTTGATCTTGTCGATCATCGCCGCGAGCGTCGTCGACTTGCCGGAGCCCGTGGGGCCGGTGACGAGGACGAGGCCGCGCGGCTTCTCCGCCATCTTGGCGATGACCTGCGGGAGGCCGAGGTCCTGGAAGCTCTTGATCGAGAACGGGATCTGACGGATGACCATGGAGACGCAGCCGCGCTGCTTGAAGCAGTTGCCGCGGAAGCGCGCCAGGTTCTGGATGCCGAACGAGAAGTCGAGCTCGTCCTCCATCTCGAAGCGCTTCTTCTGATTCTCCGTCAGCACCGAGTAGGCGAGCTGCAGCGTGTCCTTCGGGTTGAGGACGTACTCGATGCGCGAGCTCGTGATCTCGCCGTCGATGCGCAGCTTCGGCCGCTCCCCGGCGGTGACGTGCAGGTCGGACGCGTCGCGCTCGATCATCTCCTCGAGGAGCGCGCGGAGGTTGACGCCGGCGGCGGGCGCTGCTGGAGCGGTCATGACGCGAGAGGCGGAGTGAGGAACGTGGTACGGAGTCCGGGACGCCTCGACGGGCGTCCCGGGCGCGCGACTGTCATAGGGACGGACGATGCGAAGGGGAGGTCACGACGGGACATCGCGGGGACAGAATGACTGGGAGGCGTGAAGGCGGAATGAGGAATGAGGAATGAGGGCCGGGACGCTACCTGGGGCCGATCGAGCCACCGGAAGCGTCTCGGCCCTCATTCCTCATCCCTCATTCCGCCCTTCAAGCCCCTCAAACGCTCGTCTCGCGGATCACCTGCTCCATCGTCGTGATCCCCTTCATCACCTTGAGCCAGCCGTCCATGCGGAGGGTGAGCATTCCCTCCTCGATGGCGCCGTCCTTGATCTCGGCGGCGCCGACGTTCATGAGGATCAGCTTCCGGAGCCTCGGCGTCATGAACATGACCTCGTAGAGGCCCTGGCGGCCTTTGAGGCCGGTGCCGCCGCACTGGTCGCAGCCGCGACCCCTGAAGTAGGGGAGCTCCATGAGCCGGGTGTCGAGCCCGACGCCGGCGATGAGGGGGGCGGCCTCCTTGGACGCCCGCGCCTTGGCGTCGTTGAGCGCCTCGTCGGTGAAGCGCAGCTCGCGGAAGGTCGTGGTGGGGGTGATCTTGGCGGCGGCGAATTCGGCGGCGTCGGGCGTGTACTGCGCCTTGCAGTTGCCGCAGATGCGGCGGAGGAGACGCTGGGCGAGGACGAGGTTGAGCGCCGAGGCGACGTTGAAGGGCTCGAGGCCCATGTCGAGGAGGCGCGTGACCGTCTCCGGGGCGGAGTTCGTGTGCAGCGTGGAGAGCACGAGGTGCCCGGTGAGGGCCGCCTTGATGGCGATGCCGCCCGTCTCCAGGTCGCGGATCTCGCCGAGCATGATGATGTTCGGGTCCTGCCGGAGGAACGCCTTCAGCGCCGCCGCGAAGGTCATCCCGATCTCGTTCCGCACGAGCACCTGGTTGATCCCGAAGAGGTTGTACTCCACGGGATCTTCCGCCGTCATGATGTTGACGTCGATGTTGTTGACCTTGCTGAGCGCGGAGTAGAGCGTCGTCGTCTTGCCGGAGCCGGTGGGGCCGGTGACGAGCACCATGCCGTACGGGTTGGCGACGGCCTCCATCAGCTCGCGCTCGGCGCGGGGCTCGATGCCGAACTTCTCGAGGTCGAGGGTGAGGTTCCCCTTGTCGAGGATCCGGAGCACGACCTTCTCGCCGAACAGCGTGGGGAGGGTCGACACGCGGTAGTCGATGACCTTGTTCCCCATCTTGAGCTTGATGCGGCCGTCCTGCGGCACGCGGCGCTCGGCGATGTTCAGCGAGGCCATGATCTTGAAGCGCGAGATGAGGGCGGCCTTGAGCTTCATCGGCGGCTTCATCACCTCGGAGAGCGCGCCGTCGATGCGGTAGCGGACGCGCAGCTCGTGCTCGAAGCACTCGAAGTGGATGTCCGAGGCGCCGCGCTTCACGGCGTCGATGAGGATGGCGTTGATCAGCTTGACGACGGGCGCGTCGTCGACGGACGCGGCGAGCGCGGCGGCCTCGTCCTCGTCCTCGGTCATCACCTCGACGTCGTCGCCGGTGCTCTCGGCGATCTCCGCCATGAGCGACTGCATCGCCATGTCGGACGACTCGTAGTACCGCTCGATGGCGTTGCGGAGCGTGTACTCGCCGGCGATGACGGGGAAGATGTCGTAGCGCGTGATGAACTTCAGGTCGTCGATGACGCCGAGGTTCGTCGGGTCGGCCATCGCCACGGTGAGCGTGCGGCCGTCGCGCTTGAGCGGGAGGACGAGGTGCCGGGTGGCGAGCTCGGTGGGGATCAGCTTGGCGATCCGCGGGTCGACCTCGAAGCGGCTCAGGTCCACGGCCGGCATGCGGTACTGCCGCGCGAGCATCTTGGTCAGCTCGGTCTCCGCGATGAAGCCGAGCTTGACGAGGTTGTAGCCGATGCGCGTCCCGTGCTGCTGCTGCTCCCGGAGCGCCGCGGTGAGCTGCTCCCTGGTGATCAGCCCATCACGGAGGAGGAGCTCGCCGATCTTGTCTGCGGCACTGCCGGCGGCGACGGGAGCAGCCATAACAGCGGGGGGTTGGTGTCGGGTTCGGGCGTCGGGGCCTGCGCATCGCCCCGCAGGGAGGCGCGGCCACCGGTCATTCTGTCTGATCACGCACGACAGTATGTCGCGCCGCGGCGGGTCCGCCGCTCGGGTCAGGGACGCCGAGTGCCTGAAAAAGTCACGCTGTCCGAGAGGCGCCGAGCGAGGGCAGGTCCCACGCCGCGGACGCGCTGGAGGGCGCTCATGGAGCCGAAGGGGCCGTTGCGCTCGCGGTCGTCGACGATGCGTCTGGCGAGGGCGGGTCCGATGCGTGGGAGTCGCTCGAGGGTCGAGGCGGAGGCGGTGTCGACGTCAACCGGGGGGCGAGGGGCTCGGGGGGCCTCCGGGACCGGCGCGCGCGCGGCGTGGAGCGTCGGCAGTCCGGAGTCTGGTGCCGGGCCATGGTCGGCGCGTCGTTGGCGCGCTCGCCGGGCCCTGCTCTTCCCCGATCTCGCCGCCTTGCGCGCCGAGTCGACCGCCTCGATCTGGCGGGCGAGCGCGGCGCGCGATTCGGCCGGTGGGGGCTCGCGGCGGACCGCGCCGGCGGCGCGAACCACGCCGCCCAGGCAGAGGAGCGCGGCGAGGAAGAGGAGGGCGTTGCGTTCGGCCGGGGTGGCGGGCATGGGTGGGAGGGCGGGAGACGGGGACGGGGGGCGGGATGAGGGATGAGCGACGGTAGGCTAGCGCCGGCATGCGCGACTGTCGTCACCGGGATGATGCGGAGCGGTACCAAAGGCGGCGGGCCGGCCCCGATTCACGGAGCCGGCCCGGCCTCATTCCTCATTCCGCCCTTCGAGCCCGGCGGTCGCTCACTCTCGCGCGAGAACCGCCCCGCTCATCGCGTCACGAGCCCCAGCGCGACGTCGCCGGCGACCTGCAGCGACTGCGCCGAGACCTTGTCGAAGGTGTCCTGCGGCGTGTGGTGGTAGTTGACGCGCAGGCCGTTCCCGTCCTGGGCGCGCGGGTAGTCGATGTCGATGACGTCGATGACGCGCATCCCCTTCTTGAGGAGCGGGACGTGGTCGTCGGTGACGGCGACGCCGACCTGCGGCACGAAGTACTGGCCGTAGCCCATCTCCTCCGCCTGGCGCCAGACGCGGGAGACGACCTCCGGGGCCGCCTGCACGGAATTCTGCTCCTGGAAGATCTGGAGATCGCGGTCGCCGATCATGTCCCAGAGGACGCCGAAGATCGGCTGGTAGTCGGGCGACGGCGGGTGGTCGGCGAAGTACTTCGAGCCGATGAGGACGTCCTGGTCCTTGGAGAAGTCGCCGTAGTCCTCGCCGTCCACGAAGAGGAGGTCGACGCCGAACTCCGGGGGCGTCTTCTTCAGGGCGTCGCCGAGGGCGAGGAAGAGGGCGACGCCGGAGGCGCCGTCGTTCGCGCCGGGCACGGGGAGCTGTCGCAGGCGCGGGTCGGCGGCCTCGTCGGAGGTCGGCCGCGTGTCCCAGTGCGTCACGTAGAGCACCCGGTCGCGCTCCGCCGGCCGGAAGCGCGCGACGACGTTGCGCATCGGCAGGGAGTCGCCGCGCGCGGTGACGTGCGTCCACTCCTGCACGATCACGCTGTCGGCGCGCTTGCGCATCTCGCTCACGATCCAGTCGCCCGCGCGCCGGTGGCCCTCGGTGCCGGGGATGCGCGGACCGAAGTCGAGCTGCGTCTTCACGTAGCCGAGCGCGGTGGGGCCGTCGAAGGCGGTCCGGGCGCGCGAGCCGCGATCCTTGCAGGCGGTGAGGAGGAGGGCGAGGGCGCAGAGCGTGAACAGGAGGCGCATGTCGATGTGGTACGGGGGAATCGGGCTCGGGACGGGAGAAGGATAGCGAGGCGATGGGGATGGTACACCCATCCCCGGCCACTGTCCCCGGCCACTGTCCCCGCCCTCGGTCCCACCGCCGGACGCGCGGTCAGTGCATCTCGCCCGCGAAGAACTGCATCTGCAGCACCGCCGAGAACACGGTCTGCGTGAAGCGCCGGTTCGTCTGGTCGTCGAACGTCAGGATGCGCGAGAAGACGAGGCTCCCGGTCACGTTCTCGGCGAGGTCGGTCTCGCCGTTGAAGTTGACCGACGAGCGGCCGTTGTCGGCGAGGCGCACGCCGCGGTTGCCCGGCGCGTCGGCGGCCGGGTCGGATGCGGAGAAGACGAAGCTCGTCGTCGTGCTCTGCTGGTAGCCGAGGCGGGTGCGGAGGGAGTTGCCGCGGGTGGTGAAGCGGCGGGGGATCGGGAAGGTCTTTCCGAGCTCCAGGCTCACGTCGCGCGTCTCCGCCTCGGTGGAGCTGCCGGGGCGCGAGTCGTCGCGGCGGGTGAGGGAGAAGCCGCCCGAGGTCGAGACGCCGAGGTGGGAGAAGACCGCCGACGGGAGGAGGCGGTAGCTGCGGACGCGGTTGGCGCCGTGCTGGTCGGGGGCGTCGTTGCCGCTCGGGCGGAACTCGGTCGCCTTCGTCTGCACGTACTCGGCGCTGAGCCCGACGCTGGTGAAGACGCCGCGCAGGAAGCTCGGGCTCGAGTTCCAGCGCAGGCTCACGTTCGGGAAGCTGACGTTCGCGCCGTCCACCACGCCCTGCGTGTCGTCGACGCGGCGCGTCCAGTTGCGGGTGCCGGCGCGCTGGTAGCGGCTGGCGAGCAGCGCGCCGAAGGGGAGCGCGAAGGAGGCGTTGATCGAGAGCTGCGACGCGAGGCCCGCGCTCGTCGCGGGGCGCCCGCGGACGGAGCGGAAGGCGTCGGCGCCGCCGAAGGGGAGCTGGTAGCCGAGGCCCGGCGTGAACGGCACGCCATCGAACGCCGAGAGGAGGGAGCGGTTGTAGGTGACGTCCACCGGCTGGAGGACGCCGGCGATGCGCGCCAGGCGGCTCGAGTCGCCCGCGTACTGCCCCACGGCGCGCGAGACGTCCACGCTCACCGCCGTGGAGAACGTCTGCGAGTTGCTGAGGCGGCGCGGCAGCCGGAAGGCGCCCGTCGAGTCGGCGTTCTCGCGCAGGAGCTGCCGCGAGTTCGGGTCCTTGAGCATGGTGTAGCTCGTGCCGAGGTCGACGCGCGGGCGGAGCCAGCTCGCGAGGACCGGGGCGACGCTGATCCCCGAGTTCATCGTCCGCTCGCGCTCGAGGCCGAGGTCCATCCCCAGGAGGCGGTCGCGCTCGGCGGTCGCGATGGGGGCGACGTCGAAGGCGACGGCGGTGGTGTCGCCGAGTCGGTCGCGGTAGTCGCGGAGGTCGCGCAGGGAGCTGACGTCCCACCGCAGCGCGATCGCGCCGAACGGGCGGAGCTCGACCGCGCTGCCGTTCCGCCAGAGGTTCGTCAGGCCGCGCACGACGCGCGCGGTGTCGGTCACCGACTCGGCGGGCTTGGTGAAGGAGAGGCGGCGGTCCGCGGCGCGGGCGAGGGCGCTCGTCAGGCGGAACTGCGTGGGAGTCCAGCGGAAGCCCGTGTTGCGCATCGCGCGCACCACCTCCGCGTCCTGGAGCCAGCGCGGGAGGTGCATGATCGCCCGGTCGAGGAACCCGAGGCGCTGGACGCGCGCCTGCGCCGCCAGGTTGTAGTCGAGCCCCACGGTGAAGCTCGTCGCCCCTCCCTCCTGGTACTCGCTCTGCTGGTCGGCCGAGGAGTAGGTGGAGTTGAGGGCGAGGTTGTTGACGATCGGCGCGAGCCACCCGCCGCGTAGCGGCGTGGCGCGACGGACGCCGAGCGAGTAGGAGGTGGCCGAGCGGCGCGGCGCGCGGAGCCCGCCGATCCCGCCGCCGAGCAGGTCGGACTGCGAGAGGAAGTAGGGGTCGGAGCTCGACGACGCGTGGCTGACCGTGAAGGGGAGCGCGAGGCCGAGCGACTGTGGAAGCAGCCGCTCGAGGTGGACCGAGGTGGCGAGGTCGAGATCGTTGTCGGTGACGAAGCTCGGCTGCTCGGCGAGCTGGCGGAAGTTCGGGTCGCGGCGGGTGACGTTGACGCGGACGTCGGCCAGGTCGCCGGCGACGACGGCCAGGCCGATCTGGCCGGCGTAGCCGGGCGTGTCGACGACGTCGGTGAGGCGGATGTCGTCCACCCAGAGCTCGAGGGAGTCCTGGGCCGGCAGGATCGGGCTCGGGCCGACGCCGCTGTCCACGCGCACCATCCCCACCGCCAGCTCCTGCACGCCGGCGAGGTTGGGGGGGGTGGTCCCCGGGTCGGCGGAGTACACCATGTAGCCGTCGGCGCAGGCGACGTAGCGGCGCGCCGTGTCGCCGGCCGCCGCCGGCGGTGCCGAGCGGTCGATCAGGGCGCGGTCGACGCCGGAACAGCCGCCGTAGCGGTCGCCGCGCTGGAGATAGGCGTTCTGGAGCTGGGCGCGCAGGTCGAAGAAGCGGCGGAAGTCCACGCGGACGTCGGTCCAGCTGGCCTTGCCGCGCCCCGCGCTCACCGGGGCGCGGTAGAAGTAGAAGTTGTTCGCGTCGCGGCCGACCTTGACGAAGAACTGCAGCTCCCCGCCCTGCCCCCAGCCGTTCCCCCGCCCCTTCGCCCAGACGCGGAGCGCCTGGTAGGTCATGAAGCTCCGCTGCCCCTCGGGGAAGCGGTAGTACGCCTCGGCGCGGTCGAATGTCCGGAGGCCGCCGGCCTGGAGGCGGAGCGAGCGCTCGTTGATCTGCACCCGGTTCGCCTCGAGCCCCGTCTGCTGCTGCTCCGGCGCGTCGGTGACGCCGGGCGGCGACTCGTAGACCAGGGTGCCCGTCGAGTCCTGCGTCCCGATGAGCCCGGCCGCGACGAAGCTCGCGGGGAGCGCCGCGCCCTCGCCCGCGATCCCCTGGAGGGCGCTCTCGGAGCGCTTGAGCCACGGGGCGCCGACGAGGCGGAGCCGCGCGATCGAGAGCTGCGAGAACTGGTCGTCGGGGAGCGCCGCGGCGGAGATCATCGTCAGGCGGAGCGACTTCACGTGCCGCCGCGACGGGGCGCCGAGCGAGTCGAAGGGGACGCGGAAGGGGACGCGGACGTTGACCCAGCAGAGGCGCCGCGGCGCGCCGCCGCCCGGCGGGGTGCGGAGCTCGCACCGCCCGACGCGGCTGTAGCTGCTGTCGGCGCCGAGGTCCACGACGTAGCGCAGCAGGCTCTCCGCGTCGCGCTGGTCGTAGCGGAGGTTGAGCTGGGCGTCGAGGTCGAGGTCCTCCTCGTCGAGCCGGTTGTCGCCCACCGTGCAGTTGGCGCGCGAGTCGCCGAGCGGCTGGAGGGTGACGTTCCCGCCGCGGCAGGTCGGGAAGTCGCGCTCCTCGACCGGGGTCCCGCCGCCGACGGCGGCGTTCGACACGCGGATGCGCGGCGCGACGTCGCCCGGGAGCCCCTTGTCGTCGGTGGTGACGTCGAAGCCGCGGGAGATCGCGTTGCGCTCGGTGTTCATCGTGTCGAGGCCGGCGATCTGCTTGCCCGTGTAGAGCGAGTCCACGCCGAGCGCCCCCGCCTCCTGGCAGCCGACGCAGAGGCGCGTGGGGGAGAAGGCGATCGAGTTCTCCGAGAGGTCGCCGAAGTCGAAGACGACGGTCGGGTTGAAGCGGCGGCCCGTGGCCGAGGTGTCGACGAGCGACCAGAACTCCAGCGTCTCGACGCGCGACAGGTCGCTCCCCGTGGCGCCGAGGGAGGTGCGGATCGAGCGCCAGCGCCGCCCCGTCGGCGCGTCGTCCACCAGCCAGCGGTACCTGGCGTCCGGGCCCGGCGCGCGGAGGCCGCCGACCTTGAGCGGGTAGAGCGTGAGCCAGAGGAGCTGTTCGGGGGAGACGATGCCGTTGCCGGCGATGTTCACGAGCGGGTCGATCTGGTTGATCGTGCGGACGACGGCCGTGCCGTTCGCGTCGAGCCCGTTGTTCTGCCAGGCGAGGGTGGCGGCGTGCGCGGTGTCGAGGACGAGGCCGGAGAGCCGGGCCTGGAGCGTGCCGGCGGCGGGCTGGCTGCCGTAGTACCACGCCGGGTCGGAGAGGAGGACCGTGGTGCCCCCCTCCCCCTCGAACGACTCCACGTACGCCTGCCCCGCCGAGTTGGGGCGCGGGCGGCTGGTGGCGAACTCGCCGGTGACGTCGATGCGGCTCGGCGCCGCGGTGGTCGCGAAGGGGAGTCGCTGGAGGGCGCGCGAGAGGGCGTCGGCGTCGAAGCTGAAGGCGCCGCTCACGCCGGCGACGAGGGAGCTGGCGGGCTCGAAGCCGAGCGGCGGGCGGTTGAACGTCGTGCGCTGTGACTGCGAGATCGCCGTGAAGTTCAGCGTCCCGTTGGTCATCGGGAACTGCGAGGCGAAGCCGAAGATGGCCGTGGGCGCGGCGGCGAAGAGCGGGTTCTCCTCGTACTGCACCGTGACCTGGCGCGGCGTGGCGAAGAGCGTGTCGGGGCGCAGGAAGGTGACCTGCCCGAGCTCGTAGTCCACCGTGTAGTCCACGTCCCGCTTGAGGGGGACGCCGTTGATCGCGAGCCGCTCCGAGTTGCGGCTCACCTGCACCGAGCCGAGGGTGAGCGTGCCGGCGTCGCCCCCGCCCGTGGCCTGGTAGCGGGCGCGGATGTGGTAGACGCTCTGCGGGTGGCGCGTCGAGATGAGGTCCTCGCTCGGCGTGGCGTAGATCGTGTCGTTCGGGACGTTCCCCTGCGCCACGAGGCCCGACTCGACGCCGGCGCCCGCGGCGCCCGCCGTCCCCTGGCGAAGCGCGAAGGGGCGCAGCGAGGGGAAGACGAGGAAGTTGTCCTTGATCAGCTTCCCGCCGCTGCCGCCGAGCTGGGAGAAGTTCGGGTCGCTCGGGCGCGGCCAGAGGCGGTTGTCGATGTCGAACGCCGAGGCATTCGTGGCCTGGGCGAGCTGGAACATCTGCAGGTAGGTGTCGAAGCCGCCGCCGAGCGGCTTCTCCTGGTCGCCACCGGCACCGGTGACGATCCGCACCGAGACCGTGCCGCGCTGGATGTCCTCGCCGCCGAAGCGGTAGACCGAGCGGATCTCCTTGAAGAAAGCGGAGTCGCCGGGCACGACGAGCGGGTCGTAGATCAGGTTCGCGAACTGCGGCGCGCTCGTGAACTGGAGGTCGGGAGTGCCGCCGGGCCCGCTGCGGTCGCGGCCGCCGGCGCGCACGTTGTAGGCGACGACCAGGCGCTCGCTGTTGAGCGAGAGGGGGCGGACGAGGGCGATCCAGAGCTGCGACGGGTCGACGTAGTAGTCCACCCCCTCGCGCAGGAGCTCGTAGACCGGGCCGCGGTTCTGCCCCGAGCGCGAGCCGCGGACGATGAACTGCGGGCCGTTGGGGTTCTGCGGCTGCTCGCCGAAGCGCAGCCGGTACAGGTAGACCTTCGTCGGCCGCACCGAGTCCGGGAGCTGGGCGGCCGCCGCGGCCATCTGCTGGCCGTTCAGGATGTCGACGTTCGGGTAGCGCGAGAAGAGGCGCGGATCGACGGTGAAGAAGAAGCGGCGCGCCTCGATCTTGTAGTCCTCGAGGTCGAGGTCGACGCCCTGCAGCGTGCGGTCGCCGACGGTGAAGACGCGGTCCTTGACGACGTTCCCCTTCTGCTGGGCGACGATCGTCCGGAAGTGCATCGGCCCGACCTGGCCGATGGCCTGGACGCCGTAATTGCCGCTCGGGATGCCGCCGGTGATGAAGCGCGAGGGGGGCGGCGCGAAGCTGACGTTGCCGACCTCGAGGCGCTGGAGGAGCTCGTCGGGGCGTCCCTCGTAGTAGACGGAGATGTTGTTCGACGCGTCGAACTCGCGCTGCGAGTCGTAGTCGACGTTGACGTGGACGCGGTCGGCGACCACGCCCCCGGTGCGGACGTTGAACTGGAAGTCGAAGTTCGGCTGGAAGCCGCCGCGGCAGTTCGCGCCGTTGACGAAATAGAGGTTGCTCGTACAGCGCTCGTTCTTGTTGCGCTCCATCTTGGTCTCGATTCGCGTGCCGAGGGCGAGATCGAGATCGGCGTAGTCGCCGAAGAGGTCCACGGGGGCGTCGAGCGAGCCGGCGCGGGCCGCGGTGCTGTCGCCGGCCGCCGGCCGGTCGCCGGTCGCGCCCGCGTCTCCGGGGGCGGCGGGGGCGGCGGGGGCGGCGAGCGCCTCGCGCGCACCGGGAATCGGCGGCGGGGGGGGCGCGGGGGGGCGGCGGGACGTGGTGACGGAGCGGCCGGCCGCGACGTCGAGAGGGAGCGGAGAAGCGAAGGCGGCGCTCGTCGTCCGCCCCCAGAGGGCGCCGAGGAGGGCGCGGGTCCGAGCCTCGAGCGCGTCGGCCAGCGAGTCGGCGCGCGCCTCGACGACCGCGGCGGTGGCGCTGTCCGCGGCCGCGCCGTCCGCGCCGGCGTCGCGTGGCGCGAGGCGGCCGAAGGGAGAGAGCGGAGGGAGGGGCGCGAGGCGGAAGGCGCCCGAGTCGTCCACGAAAGGGCGGGCGCGCACCCCGACCCCGTCGGCGGACGCGGCGGCGGCCGGCGTCTGGGCGCGCAGTGAGGCGGGCGCGAGCGCGCACGCGACCGCGGACAGGGCGGCGGCGAGGACGACGAGGGACGGCGAGGAGCGCACCAAAGCCCCGAATGGGGGTAGAAGCGGCGAAACGTCGTGTCGCCCCCGGCCGGGCGGCGGGGCGCGCCCCGTGCAGAGCGGGGGCCGGACTCGGACGGCCGTAGTGCCGGCCGGCGCCGCTCGGCGCATCGCGTCCCCGTTCTGCACGGCGCGCGCCGGCCGCGGACGGCGGCCGGTCGCTCGTGCGGGCCGGTCGCCGCGAGCGACGCCGACCTTGTGTCGGGTGGCCGGTCGAGTGGAATATACTGGCCGGGCAGGACGCTACAACCCTGACGTTGGCAACGACTTGGACGTGGGGAGTGGGGAGTTTGGAGTGGCCCGCCGAGCCGCTCGGCGCATCCTCGGCGCATCCCGGGGCCGGCCACTCCCCACTCCCCATTCCCGCTCCCGTCACCCCAGATCCGATCCGTTGAAGATCCTCAATCGGTACGTCCTGAAGGAGCACGCCGGGCCCCTCGCGTTCGCGGTGACGGCCCTCACCTCGCTCCTCCTGCTCAACTACATCGCGAAGCAGTTCGGCAACCTCGTCGGCAAGGGGCTGCCGTGGACGGTCATCGCGGAGTTCTTCGTCCTGTCGATGCCGTTCACGATCGCGATGACGCTGCCCATGGCGGTGCTCGTCGCCGTGCTCTACGCCTTCAGCCGGCTGGCGAGCGAGAACGAGATCACCGCGCTCAAGGCGAGCGGGGTGGGCCTCAACCGGCTCCTCGTCCCCGTGCTCTGGGGAGCCGGGGCGCTCGCCCTGCTCATGGTCGGCTTCCACGACCAGGTGCTCCCGCGCGCGAACCACACGCTGCGGGTGCTCCAGGGGGACATCGCGCGCAAGAAGCCGACGTTCGCCCTCCGCGAGCAGGTCATCAACGAGGTGGCGAGCGGGAAGCTCTACCTGCGCGCGAACCACATCGACGAGGCGAGCAACCTGATGCGCGAGGTCACCATCTACGACCTCGGTGATCCGCAGCGCCGCCGCACGATCTACGCGGACAGCGGCAACATGGGGCTGACGCCCGGCGGGAGCGACCTCGAGCTGACGCTGTGGAACGGCGTCATGCAGGAGGTGCAGCGGACCGACCCGGGGCAGCTCCAGCGGCTCTTCTACACGACCGACAGGATCCGCGTGCGGGGGGTGGGCAACCAGTTCGAGAAGAGCACGAACGACGACTACAAGAGCGACCGCGAGATGTCGATCTGCGAGATGCAGAGCGAGGTCGCGAAGGCGAGCGCCACGCACGCCGCGGCGCGCCGCGACCTGGCCGCCGCGCTCGTCGGCGCCGCCCGCCACGCCGCCACGGGGGCGACCACCGTGCCGCCGGCCGGCTCGCGCCCGGCGGCGTCCGCGAACGGCACCGGGTTCGGGCTCGGCCGGGCGTACTGCGGCGCGCTCGCCGCGCTCGGCGCCCCGACGGCGAAGCAGGCGCTGGCCGCGACCGTGGCGGCGGAGCGCGCCGACACCATGCGGGACTCGACCGCGGCCGCCCGCGCCGCGCGTCCGATGGCACCCTCGACGGGGATGGTTGGCACCGAGAGGCTGCCGGCCCCCGGCACCGCCGCGCCGATGCTGCCGACGGCGTTCACCCCCGAGCAGCTCAACGCGCAGATCACGATCGCCAGCCAGCGCATGGACGAGAGCGCGCAGACGATCGACGCGAACGAGGTCGAGATCCAGAAGAAGTTCGCCCTGTCGATGGCGTGCGTCGTCTTCGTCCTCCTGGGCGCCCCGATCGCGCTGCGCTTCCCGCGCGGCGGCGTGGGGCTGACGATCGGCGTCAGCCTCGTCGTCTTCTCCCTGTACTACGTGGGGCTGATCGCCGGCGAGGCGCTCGCCGACCGCGGCTTCCTCCCCCCGTTCTGGGCGATGTGGGCCGCCAACGTCCTCTTCGCCGCGGTCGGCCTGGTGCTCATGGCGCGCATGGGGCGAGAGGGGAGCACCTCGCGCGGCGGCGACTTCGGCGAGCTCCGCGAGCAGATGCGCCTCTGGCTCGCGAAGCAGGCGCGGAAGCTTGGAATCCCGGCGGAGCGAAGGGCGCGGGCCACCACGTGATGGAACGGCGAGGGCGGAGCGTGAACGGCCGAGGGTGGAATGAGGAGAGCTGAAAGGCGGAATGAAGAGAGGCGAAGGGCGGAATGCGGCATGAGGAATGAGGCCGGGACGCTACTAGTAGCCGGGCGAGGCACCCCGTAGGGTCCCGGCCTCATGCCTCATGCCGCATTCCGCCTTTCAGCTCTCCTCATTCCGCCCTTCAAGGCTCCACATTCCGCCCTTCAGGCCTCCTCATCCCGCCGGTCCCGAACTTACGCTTCTGCCTTTCCCGAACTCCCTTCGCCCATGCTCTCCAGGTTCGCGCGTCCCCTCGACCGCTACGTCTTCTCCGAGTTCTGGAAGATCTTCGTCGTCACGGCGCTCGGCTTTCCGGTGCTGGTCATCGTCATCGACCTCACCGACAACCTGCCCAAGTACCTGAACCGCGGGCTGTCGCGGGGGGCCGTCGCGCTGAGCTACCTGTACTGGCTGCCGGACTCGATGTTTCTCATCCTGCCGGCGGCGGTGCTGTTCGCGACCGTGTTCTCGATCGGAGCGTTCACGCGCCACTCCGAGATCACGGCGGCCAAGGCGTCGGGGATCAGCTTCTACCGGCTCATCTTTCCCGTGTACGCCGGCGCCGTGCTGGCGGCGGCGTTCGGGCTGCTGCTCGGCGAGGTGGTGCCGATCACGAACGCGAAGCGGCTCGAGCTGCTGCAGGAGACCAAGTTCAAGCAGGGGACGCAGCGGTACAACTTCGCCTACGCCGCCGATCAGGGGCGCGTGTACAAGGTGAGCGGGCTGAACGTCGAGAAGGGGACGATGGAAGGGCTCGAGATCGAGCGCCGCGGCAAGGGGGCCGACTACCCCAGCTACGTCCTCTCGGCGAACCAGGCCACCTGGCAGAAGGGGCGCGGGTGGACGGTGAAGCGCGGGACGCTGCACGTCGTCCCCGACAGCGGCCCCGACGTCGCGTTCGCGTTCGACTCGCTGCGCGACCGCGCGATGCGCGAGCAGCCCGCCGACCTGATGGCGGCGCCGCGCTCGCCGCAGGAGATGGGCTACCGGGACCTGAGCCGGTTCATCCGCGCCCTCGAGCGCTCGGGGGGGGACGCGAACGAGCTCAAGGTGGAGCGGTCGCTCAAGATCGCGATCCCCGTGACGTGCCTCATCATCGCCCTCTTCGGGGCGCCGCTGGCGACGAGCACGCAGCGCGGGGGCGCCGCCTACGGCATCGGCGTCAGCCTGGCGACGACCGTGATCTTCCTGATGCTCATCCAGCTCACGAAGGCCGTCGGCGGGAAGGGGCTGATCCAGCCCGATCTCGCGGCGTGGATGCCGAACGTGGTGTTCGGGATCGTGGGGACGTATCTGCTCACGCGGGTGAGGACCTGACCGGCATGTCGACCACTCTGCGCGACACCCAATCGTACCCCGTCGTCCAGCGCGCCCCGATCCGCATCTTCCGGCGGGTGACGCGCGCCTACGCCGGGCTGTTCCGGGGCATCGGCGAGTACGCGTACTTCCTGCGCGACGTGGCGCGGGCGTTCGGCGACCCGGCGACGTACGTCGTGGAGACGATCCGGCAGATGCGCGGGATCGGGGTGGACTCGCTCCCGCTGGCGCTGATCGTCGCCGGCTTTCTGGGCGCCGTGACGGCGTTCCAGGCGCGATTCCAGCTCTTCGGCGGCGTCCAGCTCTCGGTGCTCGGGCTGCTCGTCAGGCAGAGCATCGTGCTCGAGCTCGGGCCGCTGCTCACCGCGCTCGTGCTCACCGGGCGGGTGGGTGCGAGGATGACCGCCGAGATCGGGACGATGCGCGTGACCGAGCAGATCGACGCGCTCGAGACGCTGGCCTACGACCCCGTGGCGTACCTCGCCGTCCCGCGCTTCCTCGCGGCCCTCGTCATGCTTCCCGCGCTCGTGCTGCTGGCGAACGCGATGGCCATCGTCTGCGCCTGGATCACGCTCGTCCTCGCGACCGACGTGACGACGCAGGACTACGTGTCCGGGTTGCGGCTGTCGTTCGTGCCGTTCCAGATTCTGTACAGCCTGATCAAGGCAGTATGCTTCGGCGGCGCGATCGCGCTCGTCTGCTCGTACGAGGGCTACATCACCGAGGCGGGGGCGGAGGGGGTGGGGCGCTCGACGGCGAAGGCGGTCGTCATCGCGTCCGTCACCATCCTCGTCTTCGACGCGATCATCGCCGCCCTGCTCGCGCCGCTCATCCAGGCGGGGACGTGACCGGCGCCACCACCGCCGGCCGCCCTCGTTCCTTCGCCGACGTCCGTCGTCGGAACCCCTCGAGATACGCATGAAACGACGCAACGAAGTGCTGGTGGGGATCGTGCTCACGGTGGCGACGATCGTCGGCGTCCTCGGCACGCTCTGGCTCGTCCGCGGCGGGCTTTCCTCCGGCTACCCGCTCTACACCGTCACGCCGTGGGGGGCCGGCCTCACCCAGGGGCAGCCGGTGCTCCTCGCCGGCGCCAAGATCGGCTACATCTCCGACGTCGAGCTGCGGCAGAACGGGACGCTGCTCGTGTCGCTCAACGTCAACAAGCAGTACCGCGTCCCGCAGGGCTCCACGGCGGCGGTGAAGCCGATCGGCCTCTTCGGCGACCAGTCGATCGCGATCACCCCCGACTACCGGCGGCCGATCACCGCCTACGTGGACCCGGGCGACACGCTGCCGACGGGTCTGGCGGCGGTGTCGATCGACCAGCTCCTGTCGCGGGTGGACACGGTGAGCCGCGGGATCGCGGACGTGACGAAGGCGTTCGAGGTGCAGCTCGTCCAGCAGGGGGGGATCGAGGACATCCGCTCGACGCTCGCCCGCACGAACAAGCTCGTGGGCCAGCTGAGCGAGATCGCGGCCGACCAGTCGCGCGAGCTCTCCCTCACGATGCGCCAGCTCCGGAGTACGGCCGCCGCGGTGGACTCGACGACCGTGGACTCGACGCTCCGGAACTTCCAGACCGCGAGCGCCAACGTCGCCGCCCTCACCGACAGCCTGCGCACGACGACCGCGAAGCTGAACGCGACGCTGGGGCACCTCGAGCGCGGGGAGGGGACGGCGGGGAAGCTGCTGACCGATACCCTGCTCTACCGGGACGTGCGGTCGCTGGTGACCAGGCTCGACTCGATGACGGCGGACATCAAGAAGAATCCGAAGCGGTACATCAATCTGAGCATCTTCTGAACGGCACCGGCATCGCGGTGAGGCTGGCCTAGCGACGCGGGGACGGGGACTCGAGAGCTGAGGTCCGCATCCCGGAAAGAGCCGAGCGCCCGGGTGACCATCGGTCACCCGGGCGCTCGATTCTTCAGCTACCCGATCAGTCTCAGAAGCCGTAGCGGACGCCGAGCTGGATCTGGTAGTTCGACTCGAGGCGGTCGCTGTTGAACTTCTTCCCGTTGTCGAACGTGTAGAGCGGGATGGCGCCGTTCGAGCCGATGTAGGAGGTGCCGGTGCCCGGCGCGATCCCCTGGTAGTTGAGCAGCGTGACGGAGCCGATCTGGCCCGTGTTCGGCTGCAGGCCCCAGTCGTTGTTGAGCAGGTTGAGGAAGTTGAAGATCTGGAGCTCGATCTTGACGTTCTGCCCGCGGATCGTCGGGAGCGACTGGGCGGCCGAGAGGTTCACCAGGTTCGTCCACGGGGCGCGGCAGCTGTTGCGCTCCATGATCTTGCCACGCTGCTCGCGAAGGCACTTGGTGTCCTGGACGAAGCGCTCGAAGGCGGCCTGCTGGTTGGCCGCGCGCTGGGCCTGCGCCGCCGGCGAGTTGTCGGCGCCGGTGGCGGTCGACCTGCCGCTGAAGCGGATCTCGTTCGCGTCGTAGACGCTCTTCGGAACGTAGATCGGATCGTTCAGGGTGAGGCCGTCGCCGTTCAGGTCACCGCTCGAGACGTAGTCGTACAGGTTCCCCGACTGGCCCGTGTAGATGACGCTGACGTCGGTGTGCGTCGGCAGCGTGTAGGTGCCGGTGGCGACGATGCGGTGCGGAACCTCGAAGCGCGAGTGCGTGAGGCTCATGTCGTCCTGCCGGTTGGCGTAGACGCGGCCGAAGCGGTACTGCGAGAACGCCGTGCTCGACGTGAGCCCCTGCACCTCGAACGCCTGCGTCCAGGTGTAGGAGAGCGAGCCCTCGAAGCGGTTCTGGAAGCGGCGGGCGATCTGCCCGGTCATGCTGTAGGAGTAGTCGCGCGACTGGTTCTGCACGTCGAAGACCTGCGACCGGCCCTTGACGCGGAGCAGCGGGTTGCCGGCCGTGCCGCCGTACAGGAAGCGGCCGTTGCGGTCGCGGCCGACGCCGTTCGGGTCGAGCGCGATGTTCGTGTAGAAGGGGTTGTTCAGCCCGCGGGTGTAGAGCCCCTCGAGGGTCCCGACGAAGCCGTGGCCGAGGTCGCGGTCGTAGCCGAGGGTGACGCGGAGGTTCTGCGGGAAGTTGAGGTCGGACCCGAGGAGGTCCACCTCGCCGCCGCCCGTCAGCGTCGTGCTGTCCTTACAGACAGTCGGGGGGTTGGAGATGGCGTTCCGGTCGAAGACCGGCGTCTTGTTGGTGACGGTCGAGGAGTTGTTGCAGCTCAGCTGCGTGACTCCCGAAGCGCCCGAGTTCTGGAAGGAGTTCGAGAGCCAGACGTAGGCCGGCCGGCCGGTGAAGGAGCCGATGCCGCCGCGGAGCTGGTTGCGGCGGTCGCCCGTCACGTCCCAGTTGAAGCTCACGCGCGGCGACCACTGGGCGTTGCCCGAGGGGACGTCGGCGGTGTTGCGGCCGAAGCCCGTGAGGATGGCGGGGTTGGTGGGCGGCTTGTCGCTGAACACCGGCACGTCGACGCGGAGGCCGGCGGTGACGTTGAGGCGGTCGGTGACCGTCCACTGGTCCTGGGCGTAGGCGGAGTACTGGGCCGCCTTGAAGCGGACGGCTCCGTCGCCGGCGATCTTGATCTGCCCGTTCTGGTCGAGGACCGTCGGGGCGCCGACGAGATAACCGCGCGGCAGGCCGAGATCGAGCGAGTCGAGGCTGCCGAACGTCCAGGCGCCGAAGGAGTTCTGGCGGAACAGGTTGCGGAACTTGAAGAACTGGTTCTGCGACCCGATCGTCAGCCTGTGCGAGCCGAGCGGCAGCGTGTAGTTGTCGGTGAGCTCGAGGATGTCCTGATCGAGCTCGTTCGCCTGCGAGGAGCGCTCGGTGCCGGCGACCAGCGACACGCCGGAGACGTTGTTGACCGTGATCTCGGGGGCGGTGACCGGCGTGGTGCGCTTGTCACGGATGCGCGTGTATCCGCCGATGATCTCGTTGAACGCCCCGCCGGCGAAGTTGGTGCGGAGCTGGGCGACGGTCGCGTTCTTCGTCGAGTTGTTGCGGTAGGCGTTGTTGCTCAGCGGAATGCTGGTCGTGCCGCCGGTCGTACGGCTGATGATGTCCTGCTTCGCGCCGCCGTAGTTGTGCCGCAGGACGAGCTGCGAGTTGTAGGGCAGGTTGAAGTCGAGGCGGGCGAAGACGTTGCTGAGCGGGTTGTCCTTGTTCACCTGCCCCGCCGAGCCGCCCGAGGGGAGGCCGTACTTGGTGGTGAGGATGTCGTTGAAGCGGTTCACCTGGTCCTGCGTGAACGTCATGCCCGGGGCGCCGAGGTAGGGCCCCGTGGCCGGCTCCGTGCGCTGCTGGAACTCGGGGTTCACGAAGAAGAAGGCCTTGTTCTTGACGATCGGGCCGCCCACCGAGAAGCCGTACTGCTGCTGGTTGTAGTCGATGATGTACGGCTGCGTGCGCGTGAAGCTCTGGTTGCGGCCGTAGTAGTAGGCGGAGCCGCGGATCTCGTTGGTGCCGCTCTTGGTCACCGCGTTGATCAGCGCGCCGGAGAAGTTCCCCTGGCGGACGTCATAGGGCGAGAGGAGCACCTGGTACTCCTTCACCGACTCGATCGAGATCGACTTGCCGCTGGCGTTGCCGCCGGGCTGGCCGGTCTGACCGAGGCCGAAGACGTCAGCCTCGGTCGCGCCGTCGATCTGGATGTTGTTGAACCGCTGATTCGTCCCCGCGCCCGTGAGACCCGGCGGCGTCGAGGTCGTGGAGCCGACCTGCGGGCTGAGGATCGCGAAGTCCGTGAAGTTGCGGTTGAGCGTCGGGAGGCGGCGGAGCGCCGAGTCAGTGATCGTCGTGACCGCGCCGGTGCGCGACGGGGTGATGAGCGCGTCGGTGGTCGCCGCGGTGACGGTGACGGCGCTCAGCGTCGCGGCCTGGGTCGCGAGCGAGAAGCTGACCGGGGTCGTCTGACTGAGGACGACGACGACGTTCTCGCGCGCCGACGGCTGGAAGCCGATGCGGCGCGCGGTCACCGCGTAGCGATCGCCGGGCTCGAGACCGAGGACGCTGTAGCGCCCGTCGCCGCGGGTCTGGGCACCGCGGGTGAAGCCGGTGGCGCGGTTGACGATCTGGACCTGCACGCCCTCGACCGGGGCGCCCGACGACGCGTCGGTGACGACGCCGCCGATCGCGCCCGTCGTCACGCCCTGTGCCGCGAGCGGCGCGGGGTCGACGCCGGCGAGCAGCACCGTCACGGCGGCTGCCGCCAAACTCCAACGTGAAATACGCATGTAGTGGGGATCCCTCGGAAGGATGGACTGAACCCGGTGCCCGAACGGGGAGGGGGTCCGGGCCGCGACTAAGCTACGCGCGACTATGTGAAAGGGTCAAGAAAGAGCTGTATCCATCGCGTAACCCCGGGCCGCCCCTATGGCCCCTCCACCCGCTGCCGCCTCCTCGCTCCGGCGGTCAGCATGTAGACCGGGACGCCGAGGAGGATCACGCCGAGCACCGCGAGCGTCGCCCAGCGGCTCGTGGGGTCGAGGATCGCGTTGCCGAGGAGGTAGATCACGGCCACGATGAAGAGAGCCGGGATCACCGGGTAGCCCGGGGTGCGGAAGACGGGGGTGTAGCCGGCGCGGCGCCGCAGGGCGAAGATCGCCCCCACGCCGAGGGCGTAGAAGGGGAGGATCGCCGTCACGAAGGTGTCGGCGAGCTGCTCGAAGGTG
>JBJMNL010000270.1:0-12358 GCA_045804285.1 Gemmatimonadaceae bacterium | reverse complement strand
GCGCGTGGCCGACGCGCAGCGGCGTGTCGGGGTAGAGGACGGCGTAACCGCGCGTCGCGAGGAGCTGCATGTTCTCGGCGGACGACCCGCCGAGCCCGAACACGTTGAGCGACTCCGACCCCGCTTCTCCGCCGTACACCAGGACGACGAGCGGATACCGGCGCGCGGGCCGATAGTCGGCCGGCAGCAGGAGCGCGCCGCGCAACGCCCTGCCGTCCGCACCGAGCCATTCGACGAGGCGGCTCTCTCCCGGCGCGTACCCGGCACTCCCCGGGTTGAGATTCGTGACGCGCCGCGCGCGGCGGAGCGAGGCGTCCGTGAGCCAGACCTCGGTCGGGTGCCCGACGTCTTCCGCGACGTAGGCGAGCGCGCCGCCGTGGGCATCGACGCCGAGCGCGCCTCCCCTGGTGGAGATCGGCCCCTCGCGCAGCACGGCGGCTGCTCGCGTGCGGAGGTCGATCCTGGCGATCCCCTGCTTCATCGTGGCCGGGTCGAGTGTGGCGACGTAGAGCGCGCGTCCCCCGTCCGGCATCCAGGGCTGCCCTGCGCGCGTGCCCACCAGGAAGCGCACCCGCCGCCCGGGGACGGCGGCGACGGGGCGCAGGCGGCCCGAGACGGGGGACACCGCCCACACCGTGTCGCCCCCGACGAGATAGATCTCCTCGCCCCGGCCATCCCAGAGCGGTGGGCTGTCCTCGCCGCCGAAGCCCGGGTGCTCGCCCGTGGTGAGGTTGCGAGGCGGCCCGCCGGCCGCGCTGACGACGTAGCAGTCTCCGCGCGGACCCGTCCCCACCGTCCGTGACGGGGCGCCGGCTTCGGTGTAGGCGAGCCAGCGCCCGTCGGGCGACCAGCTGACGGAGCTACCGGACGACTGCTGGATCGACCGCGCGACCGTGCGCGGCGTGCCGTCGGCCAGCGACACGACCACCAGATCGAGGAGGAGGTGCAGCGTCGTCGCGTCCGTGCGCCACTGCGTGTACGCCACCGCGTCCCCCGTGGGCGACAGCCAGTAGTGCGAGACCCCGACGTCGCGTGCGATCCGTCGCACGTCTCCGCTCGCGACGTCGACGACCGCCAGGTCGCACAGGTACCATGCCCACGTCCGCGGGCGCTCTTCCCGCGGCGTCACCGCGCCCGCTTCGGCACGCGCCGGCGAGCGAAACACGACGGCGGTGGTCGCCGGGTCGGTCTCCTCGTCGGAAGTCGCCGGTCCGTCGGGGTCGGCGCGCCGCAGCACGTCGTCGAGTGTGACCGCGTCCTGGAGCACCTTCACGACCAGCTGGCGTCCGTCCCCGCTCCAGCGGGGAACGTCCCGCGCGAAGACCGGGCGCGCGACCACGTCGGAGATCCGGCGCGCCCTCCGCGAGCTCAGCTCCCACACCCAGAGGCGCACGGCGCCGCCGGAATCCCAGTAGAACGCCAGGCGGCTGCCGTCGGGTGACCAGGCGCCGCCCCAGGCGGCCCCGACACCGTGCGTGACGTCGATCGACTCCGCCGTCCGCGTGTTCGTGACGAACACGCCCGACGCGGCGAGGTACTTCCAGGCGCCCGTGCCCGTGAACAGTGCACGGGCGCCTCCCGGGTCGGCCCGTCGGCGGCGGTGATCGTCGATGGAGTAGGCCACCCAGGCGCCGTCGGGGGAGAGTTGGAGCGGCGCGTCGCCGGTGATCTCGCGCACCCCCAGCAGCTCCCGCACGGCGGCCGACGCGTCCCGCGACCTCTGCGCCCCCGCCGCGCGGCCACACGACAGCCCCACGGCGACCAGGCCGATGACCGCCGACGTCCGGGCACGCCCCCCGAGCCGTCGGGGAGCGCGCCACCATCGCGCGGCGCGGCGCGCCTCCGGGTCACGCGCGGCCACCGCGGGCTGGCGCGGCGGAATCAGTACCGCCACCGGACGCCGAGCTCCGTCGTACGCCCGGCGAGCGCGACGATGTTGCTCCGCTCGACCGCATGGCTGTCGGTGAGGTTCTCGACCGACACGACGGCGGTGAGCTGCTTCGTGACGGACTGGCTGGCGGTCAGCGAGAGCTTCGTGAACGCCGGGTAGCGACGCCAGTAGTCGCGGCGCGACCCGGTGTAGGGCTCCGTGCCCCCGTCGAAGACGTGGATCAGCCTCAGATCGTCCACGCCTGTGGATCGCCCGACGTACGTCGCGCGCAGGCTCATGCTCGTACGCGCCGTTGGCGTGTAGGTGACCGTGCCGCCGCCGGAGTGCCGGGGGATGTCCAGGATCTGGTCGCCGACTCGCAGGTCCCCGGTGTAGCTCGGCGGGAGTCGGCGCACGGTGCTGTTCGTGATCGAGTACTGCGCCGCGACCGCGAACCGGCCGGGCCGCACCGTCGCCTCGAGCTCCCACCCGTCGTTCCGGACCTCCCCGAGGTTCTGCGCCTGTAGCTGCAGCCCGTTCGGCCCTGGCCCCAGGAAGACGATCGTGATCACGTCGCCGACGGTCTGGTCGTATCGTGTCGCGCCGACCGAGAACGCCCGGCCGAACAGGAGATCGACCCCGCCGTCGAATCCGCGCTGCTCCTCGGGCCGCAGCTCCGGGTTCGGCAGGAGCTCGATGCCGCCCCCGCGAAACCCGGCCGCCTGCCCCTGTCCCGGGGGCTTGATGTTGCGCCCGTACGAAGCGCGCAGCTTGGCGGTCGCCGCGGCGATCTGCCGCACGTACGAGACGCCGGCCCGCGGCGAGTAGGCCGTCCCCACGTCACGCGCGAAGTTGTCGTTCCGTTCGGCGCGCAGCCCCCCCGTCACGAAGAGCGCGTCGCGGATGGCGAGCTGGCTCTGCGCGTAGTAGCCCGTGTTCGTCCAGTCCCCGCGCCCCAGGCGCGGCAGGTCGCCGCGCGCGGTGCTGATGTTCCCCGAGTACGTCAGCGCCCGCGACGTCTGGAACAGGTCGTACGTGAACGCATAGTGATCGACGCCGGCCGTCACGACGGCCGAGTACGACGGCGACAGCGGCAGCGTGAGCGAGCTGTTGTACAGCACCGACGTCTTCTCGCTTCCCGACTCGTACAGCGTCAGCAGCGTGTCGCCCGGCGTCCTCAGCCGCGCGCGGGTGTCGTGGTATCCGAAGTCGAGACGGTCGCTCCCCAGCGTGAGCGTGTGCTGCCACGCCGGCGTGGGCTGGTACGTGAGCCGGGCGCTGTATCCCTGCTGGCCGATGGCGTTGAGCTGGTGGGGCGGCTTCGAGTACGGGACGTAGCCCGTCGCCGCGAGGATCGGGTTCCACTCGGCGTCGAACGTTCGACGCTGGTATCTCCCGGACAGGTCGAGCGTGAGGCGCCCCTGCGTCATTCGCGCGCCCCCGTGGAAGTTGCTCGTCCTGCTGCCGTAGGCCGGCACCCAGTCGCCGACCCTGTTGTACGATCCACCGAGCTCGTACGTGAACGGTACGCTCCCGCCCTGGACGGACGCGGAGTAGTTCTGCGTCGTGCTCAGGCCGTCGTGGTACCGGCTCTCGATCCCGCCGGCGGAGAGCTGCGCGTCGAGCTGTGGCCGGTCCGTCTGCGCCGCGCCCCGCTTGGTGAAGATCTGCATCACGCCGCTCGTGCCGGACGACCCGTAGATCGTGGATGCCTGCGGTCCGCGAACGACCTCGATGCGCTCGATCGAGCTGACGTCGATCTGGGCGAACTGGTTGTCCGTGACCTCCACGCCGTCCACGAAGGTCTTCAGCGTCGAGATGCTCGTCGCCTCGGAGAGCGAGCTCGCGCCGCGCACGGTCATGCTGTTGTCGTAGTTGTTCGAGCCCCGGTCCCAGGAGATGCTGCCGGGGATCGAGCCACGGAAGAGCTGGTCGACACGCCTGATGTTGAGCTGCTCGAGGTCCTTCGCCGTGAACACGCTGATCGGCGTCGGCACCGCCTTCGCCTCCGTCGGCACCACCGTCCCCGTCACCACCACCTGATCGAGCATGCTCGCCGACGCGGCGAGCGCGAAGTCCGCCGTCACCTCCTGCTCCGCGCTCACCACCACCGTGCTCGCCCCGCGCTCGTATCCGATCCGCCGCGCGCTCACCATGTACGTCCCCGCCGAGACTCCCGCGATCCGGTACCGCCCGTCGCCCGCCGTCACGCCGCCGTATCGCGTCCCCTCCACCAGCACCGTGACCGCCGGCACCCCGACGCCGCTCTCCCGGTCCGTCACGCGCCCCACGATCACTCCCGTCTGCTGCGCCGGCGCGCTCGGCGAGCGCTCCACCAGCGCCACCTGCCGCGCCGACGACAGCAGCACGTCCATCCCGCTGTCCAGGAGCACCTCCATCAACGCCCCCGCCACCGTGATGCTGTCGGCGCGCAGCCCCACCGGCCGGTCGAGCTTCAACGCGTCCCGGCTGTACATGAAGCGGAGCCCCGTCTGCCGCTCGATCGCCTCGAGCACCTTCCCCACCGTCGCCCCCTCGAGGTTGAGCGACACCGTCCGCCGGAGCACGGCGCTGCTCCGCGCGTCGATCTCGACCGGGGCCGCGCCCACCGACGGCGCGCGCAGGAAGCGCGGCCCGCGCGACGCGAGCGTCATCTCCTGCGTCATCGCCTGCGCGGCCGCCGTCGCCAGTGGCCAGCAGGCCAGCACCGCAAAGAGTAGGAGGCGGCACGCCGCCCGAGTGGCGGAGCACATCCGCATCGTCGCAGGACGTCGCTGTCTCATCGTGCCGCCTCCGTGATTCGGTAGATGTGATTGGAACGTCAGGGCTACTTCGGACCCAGCGTGTACACGCGCCCGTCGCGCGCGAGCGTCAGCTTCAGCGTCGCCGCGATCAGCGACAGCACCTCCGACGCCGGCTCGTCCCGCAGCGTGGCCGTGAGCGGCACCGCCCCCAGCGCGGGCGACGCGAGGCGCACGTCGACGTCGTACCATCGCCCGAGCTCCTCCGCCGCCTCGGCGAGCGGCGTGTCGCGGAACACCAGCCGCCCCTCCGCCCAGCCGACGTACGCGTCGATGTCGGCGCCGGAGACCACCGCCGCCTCGCCGCCGGCCGCGAGCCGCCCGAGCTGGCCGCGCGTCAGCACCGACTCCTCGCCCGCCCTCGCGCCGCTCGACCGGAGCGCGACCACGCCCGACGCCACGGCGACGTCGACGTGCGACCGCGCGGCGTAGGCCCGCACCACGAACTGCGTCCCGCGGTCCTCCGCCACCGCGTCCCCCGCCCTCACGCGGAACGGGCGCCGCTCGTCGTGCACGACGTCGAAGTACGCCTCCCCCTCGAGCGCCACCTCGCGCACCCCCGCGCCGAGCTCCTTCGCGTAGCGCAGCGTGCTCGCCGGGCCGAGCACCACGCGCGTGCCGTCGGCGAGCCGGAGCGTCGCGCGCTGGCCGCGCGCCGTCGTCACCACCTGCCGCGCCTCGCTCGCCACCCCCGCGCCGGAGTGCACCCCGCCGCGCCAGGCGTACATGCCGGCCGCCACCGCGGCCACGCTCGCGGCCAGCGCGACCGCCGTCCGGCGCCGCCGCGCGCGCTCGAGCGTCACTCCCCGCCCCCGCGACGCGCCCCCAACGAAGCGTCGCGGGCGCGGTGGCGCGGAGGCGTCTCGCCCCCCCGCCGACGCGGGCTCGAGCCGCAGCGACGGCCGCGGCTCCCCCTCTCGAGCCGCGCCTTCCGCCGTCGTCTCGAGTCGCCGGCCGAGTCGGTCGGCGCCGAGCACGATGGCGTCGTACGCCTGGCGGTGCTTCGCGTCGGCGGCGAGCCAGCGCTCGAAGCGCTCGCGCTCCTCCGGCGTGCACTCGCGCCCCCGGTACCTGACCAGGAGCTCCCAATCGATGTCGGTCATTCTCGTCGAGCTCGTCGCGAGGTCGGCCGCCCGAAGGTCGCGCGGCGGCGTGGCGCTTCCGTCACGCACATGTGACGAAGCCGGCCGGCCCGACTACGTAGTCGGGCCGGCCGGCTCGTTCCGCCGAGCGTCGGCGGCGGGGCGCGCGACGGTCGCGCGACCGTCGCGCGCTACTCGTCCTCCGGCGCCGCCCGGCGCGACGCCTCGCCGAGCAGCGCCGGCAGGCGCTGGCGCAGCGCGCGCGTCATCTGCGCGACGTGCGCCTCCACCGTGCGCGGGGAGATGCCGAGCCGCTCGGCGATCTGCGCCGTCGTGAGCTGCTCGCGAAGGCGCAGCAGCGCGACCTCGCGCTGGCGCCGCGGCAGCGCCTCGAGCACCCGCTCCACGGCCCGGGCGACGTCGTCGGCCTCCGCGCTCGCCTCCCCTTCGGGCGGGAGGACGGGCCCCTCGGGCCAGAGGTCCGGCGCCGCGTACTCGCGGCGGCGACGCTCCTCACGCCTCTCGTGCGCGAGCACGTCGAGCGCCCGCGTCCGCGTGGAGGCGTAGAGATAGGCGCGGGCGTTCGCGACCTGCTGCACGCGCGCCCCGAGCCGCCAGAAGCGCAGGAAGACGTCCTGCACCAGATCCTCGGCGCTCTCCCGGGAGCGCACGAAGCGCCGCGCATAGCGGCGCAGCCCTTCCGCGTGATCGTCGAAGAGCTGCCGGAACGTCACCGGGTCGCCGGCGGGTGCGTTGGCCACGGGCTGCATCTCGCAAGGAGCGGGCGCCGACCTTCGGCACCCTCGCCGAGCGCCGCCTCGAGACCTTGGCGGCGCGGAAGCCCCGGGCTCCGCCTCCCCCCTGGCGCGGCTCGTCCGCCGCGCCGGGGTTGCTGAGCCTCGGGTAACATGAGGCTAGACCAGGATCAAAATGTCAAGGTTCTGTCATGGAGCACGACGGCCGCTCCCGGCGTCTGCCTTCGACGCGCGAGCGGCGGGAGTCGGGCGCCGCCCCTTGGCGTATACATATCTCCACCACAAATGCTGCACACGATGCCCCCACGATCCCTCGTCCGCTCGCGGGCCGCAAGAATACAGCGCCCGATGTGCTATGTAAAGAGTGGCATCGTATAGAGTGCATCGCGGCCGGTTCGCGAGCGAGCCGGCGCGCGCATCGCCGCGCGCGATCCCGGCGGTGGCCGCCCTGTCGGCTCGGCGGCCACCAGCGGCGCCGGCGAGTCGGCATGCCCTCGACGGCATGGCTCGTCCGCTGCATCTTGGCGTCGAACCCGCTCCGGAGCGCTCATGTCGCACGACGTCTCGACGCTCGGCCGCACCGCCGTTCCGCGCACCGATGCGGCCTCGGCCGCGCGCCCGCCGCGCCGCCTCTCCACGCTCGCCGAGGGGCTCGTCGGCTCCGAGATCCTGCGGATCGCCGCCGAGATCCGCACCATGCGCGAAGCGGGCGCGGCGGTGAGCAACCTCACCGTCGGCGACTTCGACCCGGCGCAGTTCCCGATCCCCGAGGCGCTCGCCGAGCGGATCGCGGCGGCGATCGCGCACGGCGAGACCAACTACCCGCCGTCCAACGGACTCCCGCAGCTCAGGCAGGCGGTGTCGGCGCTGTACGAGCGCGCGCTCGGGCTGCGCTACGCACCCGACACGATCCTCGTCACCGGCGGCTCGCGCCCGGGGATCTACGCCGCGTACCGCACGCTCGTCGATCCCGGCGACCGCGTCGTGTACCCGGTGCCGTCGTGGAACAACAACCACTACTGCCACCTCGCCGGCGCCGAGGGCGTGGCGGTGCCCTGCCCGCCGGAGGACGACTTCCTCCCGACGCGCGCGCGACTCGCGCCGGCGCTGCGCGGCGCGCGACTCGTCGCCCTCTGCTCCCCGCTCAACCCCGCCGGCACCGCCTTCTCGGCCGACGCCCTGGGCGGCATCTGCGACCTCGTGCTCGAGGAGAACGCGCGGCGCGAGCGGAGCGGGGAGCGTCCGCTCTACGTGCTCTACGACCAGGTATACTGGGCGCTGACCTTCGGCGGCACCGTGCACCACACGCCGGTGGGGCTCCGTCCCGAGATGCTGCCCTACACCGTCTTCGTGGACGGCGTCTCGAAGGCGTTCGCGGGGACGGGGCTCCGCGTCGGCTGGGTGGCCGGACCCGCCGACGTCGTGCGCCGCATGGTCGACGTCGTCGGCCACGTGGGCGCGTGGGCGCCGCGCGCCGAGCAGGTGGCGACCGCCGGCTTCCTCGGCGACGCGCGCGCGGTGGACGCGTACCTCGACCGCTTCCGGCGCGGCGTGCGCGAGCGGCTCGACGCGCTGCACGGCGGGATCGCCGCGCTGCGCGACGCGGGGCTCCCCGTGGACGCCGTCGCCCCCGCCGGCGCGATCTACCTGAGCGCCCGCTTCGCCCTCCTCGGCCGACGCGCCCCCGAGGGGGGCGCCGGCGCGGCGCTGCACACGAACGAGGACGTGCGCCGCTACCTGCTGCGCCGCGCCGGCGTCGCCGTCGTTCCCTTCCAGGCCTTCGGCGCCACCGAGGAGAGCGGCTGGTTCCGCCTCTCCGTCGGCGCCGTGTCGGTCGACGACATCACCCGGATGCTGCCGCGGCTACGCGACGCGCTGGAGGCGGTGGCCGCTACCTGATCAGGAGGTGGACCGATGTCCCCGTTCCCACGACCCGCCGGCGCGCTCCCGCTGCTCGCGGCGCTCGCCGCGGCGGCGGGCGCCTGCGGCGACGACGGCAAGGGCATCACGACCGCCCCGTCGGCGGCGAGCGTCCGGCTCGTGCAGGCCGTGCCCGACGCCGGCGGCGTGGACGTGCTCGTGGACGGCCGGCCGATCGGCACCGACATCCACTACAAGCAGTCGATCGACTACACGCCGCTCACCGCCGGCAGCCACGTGGTCGCGGTCCGCGCGACGGGAACGAGCAGCGACGCCTTCAGCGCCCCGATCGCGCTGGGCACCGGCGCGAGCTACACGATCGTCGCGCGCGGCCGCCTCTCGGCCACGGGGGGAACCTTCGGCGTCGGCAGCGACGTCCTCCTCGACGACGCGGCGCCCGCGACGGGCCGCGTCAGCCTGCGCGTCCTGCACGCCGCGCCGGGCGCCGTGCCGGTGGACGTCTTCCTCACGGCGCCCGGCGTGGCGCTCGGCACCGTCACGCCGACCATCAACGCGCTCTCCTACGGCGGGGGCGGGAGCTACGCGAACGACGTCCTCGCCGGCAGCTACGAGCTGCGCGTCACGCGCTCCGGCACCACCGACGTGCTGGCCGACCTCCCCGCGCTCCTCCTCACGCCCGGCCAGGCGCGCACCGTGATCGTCGTCGGCGACCCGACGCTCACCCAGCCCATCGAGCTGCTCTCGTTCGTGGACCGAACCGCGAGCCCCTAACGAGCCCCTAACGCCCCGCCGGCAGCAGCTGCGCGTGCCAGCTCTGCCCCGCCTCGGTCTCGAAGCGGTCGCGCCAGTCGCCGAGCGTGGCGACGGTGGGGTCGAAGACGCGGGTCGACGGCGTGACCCTGCCCGCGGCGGCGAGCGCGGAGAACTCGTCGCGCGACACCGAGCGGATCGCGCCGTCGGCGTCGCGGAAGTACACCCGCCCGCCGCCGACGAGGCTCGCCCCGATCGCCGGCTCCAGCGCGCGCAGCGTGCGGAAGAGGCCGTCGATCGAGCAGCCCGACGCGTTCGCCGTCCGCGGATCGACGGCGATCGCGAGGAAGCGGTCGTCACGCCACTCGCGCGCGTCGGTGAGCGGCGCGCCGTGCGCCATCCAGCGGGCGAGGAAGCCGTCGACCTCGCCGAGCAGCCGCTCGGCGCTCGCTCCCGTCACCGGGCGGTCGGCGGCGAAGACCCAGACGCGGGCGGAGGGGGGAAGGTCGGAGAACGGGACGAGAGGCATGGGCGGCGCCGGAAGGTGACCGTGGAAAGCTAGCGGCGCTCCCGCGCCGCGCCGGTCGCGCTCCCGCCCTCGCCCGCCGGCGCGCCGCCGGCGGCTCCGTCGAGCAGCCCGCCGCGGGCCACGAGCTGGGCCGCGAGCACCGTCTGGATGACGCCGGTGATGTTGTGCGTCGCCGACTCCGCGGCACCGCCCGACCCGTCGCTGCCGCTCGCGATCGTGACCAGCTTCGCCTGCGCCAGCGCGTCGGCGATCACCGGCGCCACCTGCGGCAGCATCTCGATCTGCCGGTAGCGGAAGTAGCTCTCCCCGCCGGCCTGGATCGCCTGGTTCACCTTCCGGATGCTCTCCGCGGTGGCCTCGGCGACGGTCGTGATCCGGATCGCCTCCGCCTGCGCCTCGGCCAGCGCCGCGATCCGCACCCGCTCGGCGTCCGCCTTGGCCTGCGCGATCTGCGTCGCGTCGAGCTCCGAGGCGCGCTGGACGGCGAGGGCGTCCTGCTTCTTCGCCTCGGCCTGCGCGACGAGCGCCGCGTTGGCGGCCCGCGTCTGCTCCAGCTCGCGCTGCTTGTCGGAGATCACGCGCTCCGCCTCGAGCTGCGCCTCCTTCGCGCGCCGCGTCTGGAGCGCGGCGACGATCTCGGCGTTCGCCTGCGCCTGGGCCGCCGACTGCCGGCGCCGCGCCTCGGCGACCTCGCTCTGCACCACCTTGATGTTGAGCGAGTTGAAGCCGAGGCCCAGGTCGGTGAGCTCGCGCGAGCACGCCTTGCGGATGATCACCGCCAGCGGGTCGTCGTCGTCCTCCATCGACACCACGTCGTTCGGGACGAGGGCGCGCGACCCGCCGCCGCCCACGCTCTGGAGCGCCATGCCCTGCGCGGCGCTCGGGTCGCCTGCGCCGAGCACCGGCGGCGCCGACTTGGCGGAGAAGAGCTGGTCGTGCGTCAGCAGGTTGATCGCGCGGCGGCCGGAGCTCGAGAGGAGGTCGATGAGGATGTTCTCCTGGTCGGCCTGCGACTTCGAGAAGAAGCGGTTGGCGGCCGTCTTGATCATCGAGTCCGTGTCGCCCACCGAGACGATCGCGCTCGCCAGCACGCGCACCTTGATCGGCTGCGGCGTGCCGCGATCGTCGAGGTCCGCTGTCTGGTCGGTGATGTCGAGGTCGACGTTGATCGCCTTGCTGGAGAGCGTCGTCCCCGTGGTGAGGAGGGGGATCTCCTTCGACTTGCCGGGTCCGCGGTAGATCACGGTCCCGCCGTGCAGCCAGCTCACCATCCGGATCGTCCCCGCCTCCACGTTGCGCAGGAACGACGCGACGATGGCGGGGATGACGAAGAGGACGGCGGCGATGATGAGGGCGACGAGAGCGCCCATCGGGATGTCCATGAGAGAAAGACTCGAGACGAGGGATGTGGGACTGGGAACGGGGACCGTCGCGCGGGTCGCGATCGCGCCCGCGGTTAGTGCGTGCTCAGCTTTCGGCGGGCGTCACAGTGCAGCGGCCGCGCGCGTCGTCCACCTCCTCGATGCGCAGTCGGTCGCCGGCGCGGACGCGGACGCCCGCGGCGCGATCCGCGGCCAGGAGGGTGCCGAGGACCTGCACGATCTGGCCGTCCACCTCGACGGCGATCAACCCCTGGCCGTTGGCGTCGAAGCGCGAGACGGCGCGCGCCTCGTCGAGCAGCGCGCTCTCGAGCGTCAGCGCGGGAGCGGAGGCGAAGCGGAAGGCGAGGTTCCAGAGGGGGCGCACGAGCAGCGCCTCGAACGCGACCGCGCCGGCCGCGGCGGCGGCGAAGGTCAGCGCCCCGCCACCCAGCACGCCGCGCAGCAGCAGCCCGGTCGCGCCGAAGCCGACGAGGACGCTGAACAGCACGCGCGGCGAGAGGAGCGCCCAGAGCGCGCCGGTGGCGCGATCGCGCGCGCCGCGGCCGCCCGCATGGTGAGCGGCGGCGTGGCGCGCCGCGCCGAGCCGCGCCCCGTGTGGGAGGACGGCGCCGGCCGCCGGCGGCGCGTGCGCGGCACCGGCCGCGCCGTGCACGCCGCCGTGGCCGTGCGCGCCGCCGGGCGCGAGCGAGACGTCGCTGGCGTCGTGACCACCGCCGTGCGAGTGGCCGTGATGCCCGTGGCCGGCGAGCCCGCCGAGCGACATCACGCCGAGCCCCGCGGCGCCGAGGGAGAGGGAGAAGACGAAGGGGTCCATGGGGTCAGCGGACGCGCACGGCGCCGGGCCGCGGGGGAAACGCAAAGACGACCGCGCCACCCCGCGTGGAATGACGCGGGAGCGACTTGGCGGTCGTCACGAGCCGTCCGCCGCGTACGCGGCAGGCGGCGCCCTGGTGGCGCACGGAGCCTGTCCTTCCAAACGCCTACGGGGTTAGCTGACGGGTTCGAGGTCGGAAGTCCTCGTCCGGCTGCCTGCCGGATTCACCCCGGATCGGGCGGCCGTGCGCCTGACGACTTCCCGGCGCCCCCGCCCCTGTGGTTCCCCCGCCGCGCAGCCCCCCGCCCCCACCCTCGGGTGCGCCGCCGCGCGCTCGGCGATGCATCGTACACATTGACGATACGGGATTCGCCACCCGGCGGCAAGCGGGCGGGGGGTGGGGGGCGTGTGAGGGATGGCGGACTGAACCGACAGCCACCCACTGAGAACTGAGAACTGCCGACTGACAACTACCAACTGCAGTTGGCAGTTCT
>JBJMNL010000269.1:0-14267 GCA_045804285.1 Gemmatimonadaceae bacterium | reverse complement strand
CGCGCGCTCGCCGGCCGCACCGCGCTCGTCACCGGGGCCTCGCGCGGCATCGGGCTCGCCGCCGCGCGCCGGCTCGCCGGCGCCGGCGCGCGCGTCGCGCTCCTCGCCCGCGGCGCCGAGGCGCTCGAGCGTCTGGCGGGCGAGCTCGGGCACGGCGCCCTCCCCGTCCCCTGCGACGTGAGCCGTCCCGACGCGGTCGAGGGGGCCGCGGCGCTCGTCGCCGAGGCGTTCGGCGGGGCCCCGGACGTGCTCGTGAACAACGCCGGGCTCTTTCACCTGCGCGCGGTCGCCGAGACCGACCCGCTCGAGTTCGCGCGGACGCTGGAGACGAACCTCGTCGCCCCGTTCCTCTTCGCCCGCGCCTTCCTGCCGGCGATGCGCGCGCGCGGGGGCGGCCACCTGGTGACCGTCGGCTCGATCGCCGACCGCGTGGCCTTCCCGGAGAACGGCGCCTACGCGGCGAGCAAGTACGGCCTGCGCGCGCTGCACGAGGTCATGCGCGGCGAGCTGCGCGGCAGCGGCGTGCGCGCCACGCTCGTCTCGCCCGGCCCGGTCGACACCGCGCTCTGGGACGGCGTGGACCCCGACAGCCGGCCCGGCTTCACTCCGCGCGCCTCGATGCTCTCACCGGACGCGGTCGCGGACGCGATACTGTACGTGGTGACGCGGGAGCCCGGCGTCAACGTGGACGAGTTGCGGCTGACGCGGAGCTGAGCGCCCTCGCCCTCATGTTCGTCGAGCTCATCTCCGCCCTCCGCTGCCTGACGCCGCACGAGGAGAGCTGGCTCGTGGCCGCGGCGCGGCGCACGGTGGGGAGGAACGTGGCCGAGGGGACGCTCGGCTGTCCCGTCTGCCGGCGCGAGTACCCGATCGTCGGCGGGGTCGCCTACTTCGGCACCGAGCCGCCGGCGGCCGCCGGGACGCGGGCGGAGGAGCGGTGGGACGCGCCCGCCGACGCGCCCGACGAGGCGCTGCGCCTCGCCGCGCTCCTCGACCTCGCGACGCCGGGCGGGCTCGTGGTGCTCGGCGGCGGTTGGGGGCGCCTCGCCCCCGCGCTGCTCGAGATCGCGCCCGTCCGCTGCCTGCTGGTCGATCCCGACTTCGACGCGCGCGGAGCCGGCGAGCTGTCGGTGATCAGGTCGGCGGGCGCGATCCCGATCGCGGCCGGCGCCGCGCGTGGGGTCGCGCTCGATGCGTTGGCGGCGGGAGAGGGGACGCTCGCCGCGGCGGTGCGCGCCCTCGGCGCCGGGGGCCGGCTCGTCGCTCCCGCCGAGGCGTCGCTGCCCGCCGGCATCGCCGAGCTGGCGCGCGACGGCGCGCTCTGGGTGGGAGAGCGGGCGGAGGCGCCCCCCTCGGCGCCGGTGGCGATCGGCCGACCGCGCCGCGCCTGACGACGACGGCGCGCTACGGTCTGGCGGTCGTCGTGGCGGGGATCGCGCCGGCGGCGCGCGCGGCGTCCTTGCGGTGCCACACCGAGCTCGGGTCCGCGGCGGTGACGCCGCCCGGGGGGGAGAAGACCATGGTGTTGCCGGCGGCGCTGGCGAGCACCGTCACCGGCTGGCCGGCGACGAGCACGAGCCCCGGCCGCCCGGGGCCGCCCTTCGTGGAGGTCGTCGGCGTCAACGTGAGCAGCCCTCCGCTCCCCGGGCCCACCGTTCCGCGGACCACCGTCGGCAGGGCGCTCGGGTAATTCGCCGTGATCGCGAACGCCGAGCGGTCGAGCCGCAGCTCGACGAGCGTCGCGCCCGCGAACGCCGTCGAGTCGGCCGGCGTCGCGAGCACCCAGTCACCGTAGACGCTCGTCGTCTCCGGCTCCCTGTGCGCGGGCGGGTCCTCGTTGAGGCGGAAGCCGCCCGCCGACGGGTTGCATCCCGCGAGGGCGACGGCGACGAACAGCGACCGGGCGGGAACGGTCCTCCGCATGGACTCTCCTAGGGGTGGTCGGATGGGGCCGCTGGAGTGCAGGAGGTGTGCCCCCGGACCGCCTCCGCTCTCCGGCGCGCGGCGCCGGCGGCGGATCCCACCGGCGGCGGATCCCACCGGCGGCGGATCACGCCGCCGTGGACGCCGCCGCCTCGCCGTCGTCCTCGTACATCGCGTCGATCATCGCCTCGTGGTGCCTGTCGATGACCCGGCGCTTGACCTTGAGCGTCGGGGTGAGCTCGCCGCGGTCGATCGAGAAGTCGTGCTCGAGCAGGCCGATCTTCTTCGGCAGCTCGAAGCGGGCGAGCCCCTCGAGCTTCCGGTAGACCTCCTTCTCCATCTTCGCCCGCACGATCGGCATGGCGAGGAGTTGCGCGCGGTCGGTCCAGATCAGGTTCTTGATCCTCGCCCACTTCTCGAGCTGCTCGAAGTTCGGGACGACGAGCATGATCGGGAACTTGCGCCGGTCGCCGATCATCACCGCCTGGCTGACGTACTTGTTGGTCTTGACCTGGTTCTCGATCGGCTGCGGCGCGATGTTCTTGCCGCCGGCGGTGACGATGATGTCCTTCTTGCGGTCGGTGATGCGGAGGAAGCCGTCCTCGAGCTGGCCGATGTCCCCGGTGTGGAACCAGCCGTCGGCGTCGATCGCCTCGCGCGTCGCGTCGGGCTGGTTGTAGTAGCCCTTCATGACGCTCGGGCCGCGCGTCAGGATCTCGCCGTCGGGGGCGATCGCCACCTCGATGCCGGGGATGGGACGGCCGACCGTGCCGATGCGGAGCGCGTCCGGCGCGTTGACGGCGATCACGGGGGACGTCTCGGTCAGCCCGTACCCCTCGAGGACGGTGAGGCCGGCGGCGTAGAAGAACTTGTTGATCTGCGGCGCGAGCGGCGCGCCGCCGGAGACGAAGTAGCGGATCCGGCCCCCGGTGCGCGCCTTGAGCTTCGAGAAGACGAGCTTCTGGGCGAGCGCGTACTGCCAGGCGAGCGGCCCGGCCGGCTCCCGCCCGGCCAGCTTCTGGTCGGCCCACCGGTCGGCGACGTGCCGCGCCCACCGGAAGATGTGCCGCTTGATCGCGCTCCCCGCCTGCGCGTTCTCCAGCACGCGCGCGTACATCTTCTCGTACAGCCGCGGCACCGAGATCATGAGCGTCGGCCGGACCTCCTGCATGTCGACCGGCACGGTGTCGATCGACTCGGCGTAGGCGATCGACGTCCCCGTCCGGAACATGAGATAGTGCCCGGCCATCCGCTCGAGGATGTGCGACAGCGGCAGGAAGCTGAGCCCGACGTCGTCCCCCTTGAACGGGATGACGTCGAAGCTCGCCGCCACGTTCGAGTAGATGTTGTCGTGCGTGAGCATCACGCCCTTCGGGTCGCCCGTGGTTCCCGACGTGTAGAGCAGCGTGGCGAGGTCGTCGGGGCGCACGGCGTCGGCATCGCGCTGGTAGCGCGCGATGCGCTCCGGGGTCTCGACCGCCGCGCCGCGCGCCTCGACCTCCGCCAGCGTGAAGTCCGCGCCCGCCACCCGCGCCGGCGTGAACGAGATCACGGTGTGGAGCGCGGGGAGCGCGTGGCGCACCTCGGCGAGCTTCGCCGCCTGCTGCTCGTCGCTCACGAACACCGCCGCCGCCCCGGAGTCGCCCAGGATGTACCGGACCTGGTCGGGGGGGAGGTTCGGGTAGACGGAGACGTCGGTGAGGGCGGCCGTCAGGCAGGCGAAGTCGGCGATCGCCCACTCGGGGCGGTTCTCGGACAGGATGCCGACGCGGTCGCCGGGCGCGAGGCCGAGGTCGCGAAGGCCGAGCGCGACGCGGCGGACACGTTCGGCGAGCGCCCGGTGCGAGATCGGCGTCCACCTCCCGCCGGCCTTGTACTGGAGCGCGTCCGGCTTGTCGTACGTGCGCACCGCCTCGAAGAAGAGACGGTTGAGCGTGCCCGGTGCGGGGCGGGGGCCGCCGCTCGCGACCGCCGGCAGCGACTGCGTCTCTCCCCTGGGAGCCGGGGGCGCCTCGGTCGGGCCGGGGTTCACGGTCATGACCTCTACCTCCGCGAGCGTGGGTTGGCCGCGCCGCACGCATCACGCCGGCGGCGTGATGCCTAAGTTACGGCGCGGAGCGGGGAGCGGGCCAGGGTTGGGTGGGCCGTCGCCGGAACCCGCCGGCGCGCGCCGGCGCTTCCGCTGCTCGTGGCGCGCATCCGACTGGTGCCCACCGCGGGGCGGGGAGCTACTTGATGAGCGGCAGGGCCAGTCGTATCCCGCCCGCGGGCACGTCCTTGCCCTGGTATCGGGCCACCGCCGACACGACCACCGAGTCGTGGAAGACGAACGTGGTGTCGGCGGGCCTGGTCACCTTCTTGGGAAAGACGCGCACCCGGATGGCCGCCCGGCCGTCGGCGTCGCTCGTCGCCGACGCCTTCGCGCTCCCCGCGGCGTCGACGAGGCGGACCGAGTCGGCGAGCGACGTTCCCGCGCTCACGACGCTGAAGAAGACGACCCAGCCGCGCACCGGGACCGTGTCGGCGCCGAGCGAGTCGTGGACGACGCGCGCGGCGACCTCCTCGCTGGTCCGGGCCGAGTCGCCCAGGGCGAGCGTCTTGACCGAGTCGTCGGCCGCGCGGAGCGTGTCCGGCTTCGGGACGACGAAGATGCCGCGCGTGAGCTGGAGGACGCCCAGGGTCGCGACGATGCCCACCGAGTCCTTGCGCGAGGTGGGGCCGGCGACGACGTAGTTGCCGCTGGCGATCCGCAGCGCGCTGCCGGTGTCGCGCACGAAGTAGGTGAAGGGCGCGTTCGGGACCACCTGATTCCGCCCGTTGAAGGCGAGCGCCCTGAGCGGCATGACCACCCCGGTGCTGTCGTCGCGCAGCGTGTCGCCCGCCGCGACGGCGGGCGCGGGGAGGGAGTCGAAGGCGATCGAGACCGGCGCGTCGGGGTCGGTGCCGGTCTCGCTGCACGCCGCGGCGATGGCCGCCGCGGCGGCGAGGGCGAGCAGCGGGAGGGCGAGCCGAGCCCGGCGCGCACGGCGCGCCGCGCGCGCGGCGACGGTGGGGCGGTCGGGGGTCACTGGAAGCGCTCGGCGAGCATCGTCGCCAGATTGACGTACGCCTGCGAGGCCGCGTCGGCCGGGTCGCGGAGGACGACCGGCTGGCCGGCGGCGAAGGCCTCGGAGGAGGCGACCGTGCGTGGGATCTGGACGTCGAAGACCATGTCGGCGGGGAGATGGCGCCGCACGTACTCGGCCACGCGGCCGCTCGCCGGGTTCGACGCCTCGTACATCGTGAGCAGGATCCCCTCGAGGGCGAGCTGCTGGTTGGAGCCGATCACGTCCTGGATGCCGCGCAGGATCTGCGGCGTCGTCTGCAGGGCGAGCGGCTCGCACTGGAGGGGGACGATGACGTGCTGGCTCGCCTCCAGCACCCGCCGCACGACGGGGCCGAGCCCGGGGGGGGTGTCGACGAGCACGACGTCGCAGCGCGCGCGCGCCATCTCCAGCATCTCCGCCAGCAGGTTGGTCTCGGCGACGAGCTGCTGGTAGATCTGGTGGTCGGAGTCGTCGCTGACCGTCCCCGCGAGGACGACGCGGAGCCAGGGGAGCTGCGTCGGGAGGATGACCTCGCGCAGCGGGCTCTCGCCGGTGAGGAAGTCGGCGAAGCCGCGCGACTCGTGGCCCCGCTTGAGCCCCACGCCGTAGCGTACGGAGCCCTGCGGGTCGGTGTCGATGAGGAGGGTCTTGAGCCCGCGCCGGGCGAAGGCGGCGGCCAGGTTCACCGCCGTCGTCGTCTTGCCGACTCCGCCCTTCTGCGAGACCACCGCGACGACGTGCCCCACTATGGCTCGAGCTCGTGGAACGAGCCCCGTCCGTCGCCGTCCGGGCCGCCGTCCGCGCCGGAGGCGCGGATCTCCTCGAGCGTCTGGCGCGCGTGGCGCACCCACCGCTCCGCCTCGGCGCTCCGCGGGGGAGCCTCGAGGAACGCCTCCAGGTGCTTCCCCGCCTCGGTCGGCTCGCCGCGCTTCATGAGCAGGAAGGCGAGCCCGTAGTGCGCGCCGGAGAGCGACGGCTTCAGCTCGAGCGCCCGCCGGTAGCAGCGGATCGCCTCCTCGACGCGTCCCGTCTTGGTGAAGGCGATCGCCATGTTCTGCAGGACGCGGTGGTCGTTCGGCTGATCGCGCAACGCGAGCCGGTACGACGTGAGCGCGGCGTCGTAGTCCCCCTGACGCTCGAGCGCCAGCGCCTCGTTCAGGTAGTCGAGCCGCTGTGGCTTGAGGTCGCTCTCGGACTTGCCGCCGATCAGGCGGCTCCACCAGGACATGCGTTCGAGGTCGGGTCGGATGAGGGCGCGCCGGCGGAGCGCCAGCGAGGCGGAGCACCAGCGAAGCGAGTACGACTCCGCGGTGTTTCCGGCACCGGCGGGCGCGGCGGGCGTCGCGCGGACCCGCCGGGCGCCGAATCGCCGCGCCAGAGCGGGTTGAAGCACGATGCACGCCGACGCGCCCCGTCGCAAGAAGCTATTGTGGTGCCAGAGCGTGGTCCACCCCGCGCGGCGCCGACGCCGCCGCGGCGCGCCGCGCGGCAGGGGTGGGGGAGGCGCGCCCGAGCGCCTTCGCGCCCCGGCGCGCTTTCGCCGGTCGCCGCGCCGCGCTACCTTGGGCGCGCCCGACGCGGCGGTCCGCGGGCGCCGGCCCCGGGCCCGGCGCGAAGCTTGCCCCCGCCTGCTGCGCTTCACGTGCGCCTCACGCACGGCACGACGACGCCCCACTCAGGAGCGGTGTGATGACGCCTCGGCGGTCCGCGGTCGACCCCGCGAAAGGAGTGCTCGAAGTCGAGTGGCCCCTGTTCGGCGAGCTGTCGCGCGCCCTGGCCCTCAAGGTCGCGCGCGAGTTCGCGCCCGACGTCGTCGTCGGCATCGCGAACGCCGGCGTCATCCCCGGCGCAACGATCGCCGCGATCCTCGACCGCCCCTTCTACTCGATCCTCGTCAGCCGCCGCCACCGCGCCGAGACGGTGCGCGAGACGCCCGCGATCTTCGGCGAGGCCCCCACCGACGTGCGCGACAAGTCTGTTCTCGTGGTGGACGAGACCTGCGACTCGGGGGACACGCTGCGCCTCGCCAAGGCGGCGATCGTCAACGGCGGCGCCTCCGCCGTCCGCACCGCCGTCAGCTTCCGGACCGGCCCCTACGAGCCCGACTTCCACGCCCTCGCCACCGAGAGCACGATCGTGCTGCCGTGGGACCGCGAGGTGCTGGTGGGGGGGGAGCTGGTGGTGAATCCGCGGTACGCGGGAGTGATCGAGAACCGGTAGGAAGGGCGGGCGAGAAAGCACGACCGAGAACTGAAGACCGAGAACTGAAAACTGAGAACTGCCAACTGCAGTTGGCAGTTCTCAGTTTTCAGTTCTCAGTTCTCAGTTTTCAGTTGCTGGTTCTTACCATCACCGCCCGGTCCTTCGCGCCCCTACTCCATTCCCGCGACCGCCTGCTCGTACCCGATGCCGCGCCCCAGCTCGTCGTAGACGTGTCCCATGACCTCGGCGCTGCCGATCAGGAAGCGGCAGCGGGGGTCGCCCATCGAGCGGCACTCGACCTCGAGGACGGCGAGCGGCTCGCCGCCGACGCGGCCGAAGAAGTCGGCGAACATCCCCGTCGTGAGGTGGCAGCCGGGATGGTCGAGCGGCGATGCGGGGTCGGCCTCCGCCCAGTCCTCGCTGTCGAGCGTGGCGACCGCCTCGCGCAGGGAGCCGACCTGGAGCGACCCCCAGCCGGCCTCGCGGAAGAACTCCGTCGCCCGCGCCTCGAAGGTCCGCAGGTCGAGCTCCGCGGCGACGCCGCCGCCGGTCGCGGCGAGCCAGCCCTGGAACGACTCGAACATCGCGCCGCCCCCCGCGTAGCCCGCCTCCTGGAGGTAGGCGGCTGCCGCCGGTCCCGCGTCGCGCAGCAGCGCGGCCCGCAGGGCGCCGAGCGACGCCCGGGGGAGGGCGGCGAGTTGGTTGGTGGTGAGGTCGAGCATGGGGGGGCGGTGAGGAGGGTCGGGTTGGGCCGGTGGGAGGAGCGTATCGAATCTGGCGCCGAGCGAGCGCGGCGTGCAACGCCCTAGCTCTCGCCCCCCGCGCCGGAGACCCGCTCGAGCAGCTCCGCCTCGTCGAGGACCGTGATTTCCAGCTCCCGCGCCCTGGCGAGCTTGCTCCCCGCGTCGGCGCCGGCGACGACGGCGCTCGTCTTCCTGGAGACGCTGCTCGTGACGCGCCCGCCGTTCGCCTCGATGAGCTCGGTGGCCTCCTCGCGGGAGAGCGTCGGCAGCGTGCCGGTGATGACGAACGTCTGACCGGCGAGGGCACTGCCGGTGGCGGCGCGCGGCTCGGCGAAGGTGAGCCCCCGTGCCCTGAGACGCTCGATCAGCTCTCTCGCCTGCGGGTCGGCGAACCAGCGCGCCGCCGAGTGGGCGATCACCTCGCCGATGCCGCGCACGGCGAGGATCTGCTCCTCGGTGGCGTTCATGAGACGGTCCATCGTGCCGAAGTGCCGGGCCAGCAGCCGGGCGGCGATCTCCCCCACGTAGTCGATGCCGAGCGCGAAGACGAGCCGCGACAGGGGCTGCGCCCGCGACGCGGCGATCGCCTGGACGAGGTTCTCGGCGCTCTTCTCGGCGAAGCGCTCGAGCTGCACGAGGTCGGCGGCCGAGAGATCGTAGAGGTCCGCCGCGGTGTGGACGCGGACCGCCGCCGTGCCGTCGCGCTCGATCGGCGTCGTCAGGAGCTGCTGGATGCGGGCGTACGAGAGGCCGCGGATGTCCATCGCGTTGCGCGAGGCGAAGTGGACGAGCGCCTCGAGCTGCCGCGCCGGGCACGCGAAGTTCGGGCAGTAGAGCATCCCGCGGTCCTCGCCCGCCACCAGCGCCGTACCGCACGACGGGCAGTGGGATGGCGGCGTGTACGGCTCCGGCTCCGGATCCCGCTCGCGCCGTCGCTCGGGCACCGGGCCGATCACCTGCGGGATGACCTCGCCGGCGCGCTTGACCTGCACGACGTCGCCGACGCGGAGGTCCTTCTCGCGGATCAGCTCGAAGTTGTGCAGCGTCGCCAGCCGCACCGTCGCGCCGCCGATCTCGACCGCGGTCAGCACGGCGAAGGGGTTCACCGACCCCGTGCGGCCGATGTTGACCTGGATGTCCTCGAGCGTCGTCTCGGCGATGTCGGGGGCGAACTTGCGGGCCACCGCCCACCGCGGCTCGCGCCCCACGTCGCCGAGCTCCGCCTGGAGCGAGAGGGCGTTCACCTTCACCACGCCGCCGTCGATCGCGAAGTCGAGCGCGGCGCGCACGCGCTGCTCGACCTCGTGCGCCCAGGTATGGACCTCGGCGAGGGTCGCGCACTGGCAGCGGTGCGGGGCGACGGGGATCCCCCACCCGGCGAGGGTCTCGAGCAGCTCCCACTGGGTGCGGAAGGGGAGCGGCGTGCCGTTGGGCGCGGCGACGGCGTAGCCGAAGAAGCGGAGCGGGCGCCCCGCCGTCACGTTCGGGTCGAGCTGGCGCAGCGCGCCGGCGGCGGCGTTGCGCGGATTGGCGAACACCGGCTCTCCCGCCTTGACGCGCTCCTCGTTCATCCGCTCGAAGCGGCTGAACGGCATGTACACCTCGCCGCGGATCTCGACCAGCGGCGGCGGCGACGTGGTGCGCAGGCGCAGCGGGATCTCGCGCACGGTGCGCAGGTTGGGCGTCACGTCCTCGCCGATGACGCCGTTGCCGCGCGTCGCGCCGGTGACGAGCACGCCGTCGCGGTAGGTCAGGCTCACCGCGGCGCCGTCGATCTTGAGCTCCGCCGTGTAGCCGCCGCGGGCGACGACGTCCTCGCCGACGAGGCGGCGGAGCCGCTCCTCCCACTCCTCGAGCTCCGCGTCGTCGAACGCGTTGCCGAGCGAGAGCATCGGCACCAGGTGCGTGTGCTTGGGGAGGCTCGACTGCGGCGTCGCGCCGACGCGCACCGTCGGCGAGTCGGCCGTACGCAGCGCGGGGTGCTGCGCCTCGAGCGTCTGCAGCTCGCGGAAGAGCCGGTCGTACTCGTGGTCGGCGAGCGTCGGCCGGTCGAGCACGTAATACTCGTACGCCGCCTGCTCGATGCGCCCGCGCAGGTCGGCGGCGCGGGCGGCGAGGGAGTCGAGGGAGTCGGTCATGGATGCCGGCGAGCCGCCGCTACCCCTTCGCCTCCTCCGCCAGCACCTGGACCGCCACCCCGACGAGGCGGTCGAGCTCCTCGTCGCTCGCCTTCGGCAGCAGCGTCTCGGCCCAGGCGTGGTCCTCGCTCGCCGTGAAGCGGTCGAGGAGGCGGCGCATGAAGGCGACGAGGGCGATGCGCTGGAGCTCGGCGGTGCGCTGGGCGCGCGTCTGGTCCTGCGTGGAGCGGAGCAGCGCCTCGAAGCGGTGCGCGTTGCGGAGCGCCTTCGCGGTGAGCGAGGCGATGACCTGGCAGAAGCGGACGTCGCTGTCGGAGAAGGGAGTCGCGTCGCGCTCGGTGCGCAGGAAGATCGCGCCGATCACCGCGCCCCGCCACCGGATCGGCACGACGACGATCGACTTCACGTTGCGCAGGGCGAGCGCCTCCTTCGCGCCGCGCATCATCGGGTCGTTCGCCGCGTCGGGGATGAACACCGTCTCGCCGGACGAGAAGGCGCGCTGCAGCTCCGGGTAGCGGCCGAGGTCCACGACGAGGTTCCGGATCGTCGGGTCCTCGTAGCTGGCGACGAGGCGCACCTCCTCCGACTCGCCGGCGAGGAAGATCGAGCAGCGGTCGAGGCCGAAGGTCTCGCCGAGCTTGCGGGCGATCGCCTGCAGGATGTCGACGAAGTGCAGGGAGGAGGAGATCTCCTGCAGGATGTCCACGACGGCGACGAGGTGGTCGCGCTCGCGCTGGAGCTCGGCGACCTTGGCCTCCAGGCGCGCCACGCGCTCCGGTGTCGCGGTGCCGGCGGCCGGGGTGGCCGCGCCGCCGTCGTCGGCCGGCGCCGGGGGGAGGGTCTCCGGCGCCGTCTCTGGTGTGCTGTCGGTCGTCATCCCGTGAGGGGCTTCGAAGGGGCTTCGCGCCGCGGTGGGGGTGGGTGGGCGGCGCGGGCGACGCGGCGCGTCGCCCCGGGGGCTACGGCCGCGCCGCCTCGTCCGCCTCGTGGTGCTGCTGCCGCTGCTCCGGTTGCCGCTGCGTGTGGGTGGCGAACTCCACGCTGTCGAAGCCGACGACGCGGTTGCGCCCCGTCTCCTTGGCCACGTACAGCGCGTCGTCCGCGGCGCGCACGAGCGCGTCACAGTTGGCGATCCTGGGGTGCGGCCACGCGGCCACGCCCAGGCTCATCGTCCGGCGCAGCGAGCCGCCGTCGAAGGTGAATGTATGGGCCTCGACCGCTTTCCGCACCCTCTCGGCGAAGGTCACCGCCGAGTCGCCCTGTGCGCCCGGCAGGATGAGGACGAACTCCTCGCCGCCGTAGCGCCCGACGCGGTCGATCTCGCGCGCCACCCGCCGCAGGATGTCGGCGCACTGCCGCAGGACGGCGTCGCCGGCGTGGTGCCCGTACGTGTCGTTGACGCTCTTGAACTTGTCAAGGTCGCACATCACCACGGCGAAGTGCTCGCCGAGCCGCTTGGCGTGCTCGAACTGCTCGTCGAGCCGCTCCTCGAGGTGGCGCCGGTTGGCGAGCCCGGTGAGCGCGTCGGTGCGGGAGATGCGCTCGAGCTCCACCTTCTGGCGCTGCACCTCCTCGACGAGCGCCTTGAGGCGGAGCTGCGTGCGCACGCGCGCCTCGAGCACCGCGAAGTTGATCGGCTTCGTGATGTAGTCGTCGGCGCCGGCGTCGAGCCCCTCGACGGTGTGCTCGGTGGAGTCGAGCGCGGTCTGCATGATGATGGGGATGAAGGGGAGTGCCTTGTTCCCCTTCACCCGGCGCGCGACCTCGATCCCGTCGACGTGCGGCATCATCACGTCGAGCAGGATCAGGTCGGGATGCGGCTCGCGAAGGGCCACCTCGAGCGCCTCGCGGCCGTCGCTCGCCGAGGTGGTCGCGTAGCCGCGCGCCTCGAGGCGCGCGCGCAGGAGCTCGACGTTGTCCTCGTGGTCGTCGACGATCAGGATGCGGGCGGCGGGCGGCGCGCCGCCCGCGTGACCCGCCGTCGCGTCCGGGCGCGCCCGGCTCTCGCGCGCCCCCGTGATCGCCCCGCCGTCCGGCCCCGACTCGCCGTCGTGCGCGACCGGCGGGATGCCCTCACGCGCCATTGCTCTTGCCGAGGAATCGCTGCACCTCGGCGACCACGGCGCGCGGCTCGCAGGGCTTGGCGAGGTAGCCGTCGCAGCCGACCTCCATCGCCTTCTCGCGGTCGCTCGCCAGGGCGTGCGCGGTGAGGGCGATGATCGGGATCTCGTTAGTCGCGGGGTCGTGCTTCAGCACCTGCGTCGCTTCCCATCCGTCGATGATCGGGATGGAGATGTCCATCAGGATGAGGTCGGGCTTCTCGGCGCGCGCCTTCGCGATCCCCTCCTCACCGTTCAGCGCCTCCGTCACGCGGTAGCCGAAGTGACGCAGGATCGTGGAATAAACGATGCGGTTGTCCTCGTTGTCTTCCACGAGCAGGACGGTCTTACCAGTGTCGTTCATGCGGGCCCTCACGCGGGAGTCGCGACCGGCGGTCGCGCGGCGACGAGTGAATCGGGGGGAAGTGGGAGCGGGAACGGCGCGGTGCGACGACGACCGCCCACGGCGAACGCGGGACGGCAGCGACTGCGGCGGCACGCGGCGTCGGGAGGGGAGTCCGGCGGGCGCGCACGCGTGGACGACGGACCCGGCGTAGGGAGCTGCCCGCCGACCGGTCGCCATCTCGGCCGACACGACGTCGCAAGTTTCTTACCAGCAATCTCTCACCCTATAGTAACGGGAGCACCGCCATGTCTTTTGCCGGCAACGTCCCCCGCCCCGACCGGGCACACGAGCGCGCCGAGGCCGGCGCGGCCAGCACGGCCGGCGCGTCGCGCGCCTCGACCAGCCGCGGCGCGTCCGCCACCGTGAGCCGGGCCACGGCCGCGCCAGGCACGGCGCCGGGCACAGCGCCGGGCGGCACGACGACCCGGCCGCGCGAGGGGAGGCGGGCACGGGGGGGGGAGGGGACGAGGGAGCGTGGGCCCGGCTGGCGCGGCGGCGGCGAGGTGGACTGGGGGCGCCTCGGCGCGTTCGGCCTCGGCATCGCCCTCGGCGCGCTGATCGGCGCCGGCACCGCGCTCCTCTACGCGCCGCAGAGCGGGCGCGTCACCCGGGCCCGCCTCGGCCGCCAGGCACGCCACCTCACCGTCTCGGCCGGCGACACCTGGGACGGCCTCGGGCTCGGCCTGCGCGGAGTCACCCGCCGTGGCCGCCGTCGCGTCACCCGCGGCGTCACCCGCGGCCGGTGGAAGGCGGCGGACCTGATCGAGGCCTAGCGGCGACGGGCCGGCCGCCAGCCGGCGGCAACTGCGCGCCAGAAACTCGCGACCGCCCACGCCAACCGTCGAACGCGGTTGGCAGTGGGCGGTCGCGAGTTTCCGGTTCGCGGCCGACGGCTCGGGGCCGCCGGCCGAGCGCCCGATCGTCAGAGCCCCTTCAGCGCCTTCTCCGCGTCCTTCTTGTACATCTCGTCGTTCGGCTCCCTCGCCGGCATGCGGAGCACCGTCTCGAACTGCGCGCGCGCCTTTGCTTTGTCGCCGACGTCCGCGTAAATCTTACCGAGGTCGAGGTGGTGCGTTATGCGGCCGGAGTCCACGGCGACGGCCTGCTCCATGTAGCGCACCGCCTCGGGCCAGCTCGCCGAGTCGAACACCTTCCCGCCCAGGAAATTGCGCGCGATCATCCGCGTGAAGCCGCTCAGCCGCATGACCTCCGCATTCCAGACGCCCATAACGTGCAGCGCGCCCGGGTGCTTCGGGTCGTACTTCAGCGCCTCGAGCGCCTGCGCCCTCACGTCCCCCGCGTACTTCACGCGGTCACGCTTGCCGAGCGTGAGCGCGTTCCTCCCCAGCGCGCGGGCGAGGTGAAAGTGCCCCTCGGCGTCGTTCGGCCTCGCCTCCACGGCGCGGCGGGCGTACATCTCGGCCTCCTTGTAGAGCTGCGTGCGGCGGGCGGCGTTCGGCTCCCCCTCGCCCTCGTCCACGGCGTCGCGCGCCGCCTTCCAGAGTGCCTCGTAGCTCTTCGGATCGGCGGCGACGGCCGCGTCGTAGTGCTTGAGCGCGGCCGCGGCGTTCATGGCGGCGTGCTCGCGGTCGCCGAGCGCGATGTGGTCGCTCGCCGACGACTGGGCGCCGGCCATGGAGCCGGCGGCGCAGAAGGCGAGGGCGAGCAGG
>JBJMNL010000268.1:0-11491 GCA_045804285.1 Gemmatimonadaceae bacterium | reverse complement strand
GAGCGGAAGGCGCCGCCTGAGCTCGGCCAGGTAGGCGCGCAGCACCTCCGGCCGAGTCCGGTAGAACATGAACTGTCCCTCTCGCCGCGACTCGACCAGCCCGGCCCCGGCGAGCGCCTTCAGATGGTGCGAGACCGTCGCCTGCGACACCGGGAAGCAGTCGCAGAGGCGCTGGCACGCGAGCTCGGAGCCCGCCGCCGCGATCCGCTCGAGAATCTCGAAGCGGCGCGGATCGGAGAGCGCCTTCGCCACGCGCTGAAACTCCTTCGCGGTCATCCCCGGCTCGGTCGCGTCGAACATGGTATATAGATAGTCATCTAATCATCTAAAAGCAACGACTTCGGGCGCAGCGCTCTCGGCCGCCGCCGGCCCGCCGTTGTAGCGGGCGACTGCCGCCCGCAGCGTCGCGATCTGCCGCCAGACGCGGTCGATCTGCGCGGCGAGGAGCGGGTCCCCTTCCCCGGCCGCGAGCGCCAGCGCCTCGAGGCGCGATTCCTCCTCCTCGCTCACTGGCGCCGGCGCCCGCCCCTCGCGCACCGCCGCGGCGAGATCGGCGAGCACCGCGTCGGCGGGCTCGGCGATGGCGGTCAGCCACGACCGCGCGGCGAGGTCGCTGTCGGCGGCGGAGGCGAGCGCGGTCAGCGCGGCACCGAGCCGGCGCGCGAAGGTCAGGTAGGCCATGACAGCCTCGACGCGCCTGTCGGAGCCACGCACCTCGGCGAGGAGCCACTGGAAGGACGTCTCGGCGTTGATCGCGGCGAGCCCCACGTGGCGGCGCGCGTCGGCGAGCGCGGCGCTCGCCCGGCGGCCCGGCTGGCCGGCGTGCGCGACGACGGCGCGCGCGTACTCGCGCAACGCGTCGAGTGACGCCGCGATCTGTCCGCGCAGATACTCGCGCCCCGCGCTCGGCCAGAGCAGACGCGACCCCGCCAGCCCGAGCGCGCCGCCGACGAGCGTGTCGAGCACGCGCAGCGAGGCGAGGTGCCAGTCGCCGGCGTTGACCTCGGCGAGCAGCACGAAGGTCGGCGTCAGGAAGACCGAGAAGGCGCCGTAGTTGATCGGCAGCACCGCGACGCACGTCGCGGCGAGCACGAAGACGGCGACGAGGATGCCGCGCGGATCGTGGACGGCGGCCGCGATGGCCGCCGCGAGGGCGCCGCCGAGCACCGTCCCCGTCACCCGCTGGACCACCTTGATCCACGTCGCGCCGGAGTACGGCTGCAGGACGACGAGCACGGTGAGCGTCACCCAGTAGCCGCGGTGGAGATGGAGCGCGGCGGCGAGCGCGACGGCGACCGCGGTGACGATGCCGACGCGGAGCGAGTGACGCAGCGCGACCGAGCGGAGCGACAGGCCCTCGACCAGCGGAGCGATCAGCGACCGCGGCGCCTCCTCGACGACCATCCGGTGCTCCCCGGTCCGCGCGACGGGCGTCGGCACGGGGTGCTCGTCCTCGAGGGTGGCCGCCGTCTCGGCGGCGACGGCGGCGAGGCCGCGCAGCCGCGCGACGAGCGCGGCGGCGTGCTCGAGGCGCGCCCGCAGCAGTCGAGATCCGGCATCGTTCGCCGCGCCGGGCGGGGGCGCCGACGCGATCGCGGCGCGGATCGCGTCGTCCCCCCACGGTATCGGGGGCGGCTGCCGCCGGGACGGCTCCTCCTCAATGAGGAGCGCCACCTCGCGCGCCGTGTCCGCGAACCCTGCCAGGGCGCGGAGCGCCGCAGAGCGCGCCGGCGCGGCGAGGGGGTCGGCGGGGAGCGCCTCGAGCAGGTCGGCGAGGGAGAGGACCTGGACGAAGGACTGCTCGGCGGCCTCGAGGAGGACGAGCAGCCGCTCCCCGCGCCCGGTCTCCGCCTGCCGGCCGCGGCGCATGGCGCCCAGCGTCGCGCGCGCCCGCTCGAGCGCCTCGCGCACCTGGCGCCGGTCCTCGCGCGACTGCAGATCCCGCGCGAGGTCGCTTCCCGCCTGCCCGTCGGCCGCGGCGGCGACGTGCGACGAGTAGAGGGCGGTCCGCCGGTAGCTCTGGGCGACGTCGAGCCGCGCCGGACGGTAGGGGCGCAGCGGCCAGAGGACGAGCGAGAGCAGCATCGCCCAGAGCCCGCCGACGAGGACGAAGGCCGCGCGCTCGAGCGCCGCCTCCGGCGCCGCCGCCGGGAAGGCGAGCGACACCACGAACGTGGTCGCCGTGCTCAGCCCGATGCTGGCGGCGGCGTTGCCGTAGACGCGCGCGAAGCTCGTGGCCGTGGCGACGAGGAAGGTGACGGAGATCGCGAGCGCGGGGTGACGGCCGACGAGCGCCGCGAGCGCCGCCGAGAAGGAGACGGAGAGGGCGAGCGCCCCCATCGTCGCCGCGCGGGTGCGGTAGGCGCCCCCCTTGTCGCCGAGGGAGACGTTGAAGCCGCCGAGGCTCGCCCAGGTTGCGAGCGCCGGCGCGTTCAGGAGGTGGCCGATGAGGAGCGGCGTGACGGTCGCCGTGGCGGCGCGCAGTCCGGCGGCGATCGCCGGGCGGACCGGCGCCGCCTGGACCACGGGCTGGAGCCGTTCGGGAAGGCGGAGGTCGAGCGTCACCAGTGGGTGTCGGCGGGCGGGCGCGCCGGCGCGACCGACTCGCGCGGTCGCGGCCACGGCAGCCTACACGGAAACGGGGCGCGGCCCCGCGGCGCAAGGAGAGTCCTGCGCCGCGGGGCCGCGCCCGGCGAGCACGCGGAGGAGCGGTCAGGCGAACTTCCGCGACTGGCTCTTCTGCAGCATCCGGGCGACGAGCACGCCGGTGGTGGCGACGGCGGCCGCGCGCAGATAGGGGTTCGGGATCCGGCGGCTGATCGGCCGCGCGAGGCGGCTGGTGATCCAGTTGGCGGCGAAGAAGCGCAGCATCGATGCGTCCTTGTGAGAGTCGGCCCCGATCTCAGGCAAGCCACATACCGGCGAGGAGCCGGCCGCCGCAGCGCTCGTCGTCCCGCCGAGCTCGCCAGCACTATTGCGCTGGACTCGGCGGGGTCCGCATGCTTGCCCCGCCGACGGCGGCGCAGGGGGCGCCGACGTGCGGCGACTCCCTGGTCAGATCCGCACCGCGACGTTGCAGTATCCCGGCAGGTAGCAGAAGAGACTGCTCGACGCGTGGTAGAGGGCCACCGACCCGCGGGTCTGGAGCCGCGCGAGGAACCGCTCGCCGAGCGCGATCTTGACGACCGCGCCCAGTGTCCTGGCCCATTTCCAACTGTCGCCGGCGCCGGGCGACCGCGCGTCCAGGCGCGCGGCGCCGATCGTCGCCCCGAGGATCGGGCGAACAGTGCCGCGGCGCGAGGACTCGACCATCCCGCCGAGCTGGTAATACTCCAGCACCGCATCGAGCAGTCGGCGGCTCGGGCCCCCGGAGCGCGGGTCGAAGCGCAGCGCGGGCTCCTGCCGGCTGTAGAGCAGCTCGACGGAACGGTGCGGCTCGAGCGCGACGTCGACCATCGCGCCGTACACCACCGCCTGGTCGATGTAGAGGCGCCCGCCGTCCACCGTGAGGCTCCCGCCCCCCTGGTATCCGACGAAGGGCACGACGTCGACGTCGTGGCGGGGACGCTGCTGCGCGCCGGCGCGAGCGGCTGCGCGTGACGCGTGGTCCGGCAGCGCGCGCCCGGCCGATCGAGACTGGCCGCATGCGCGCCGCCTCTCTAGCTTGCCGCGGTCGCGGCCGTCACCCCGTCACCAACCCTTCCCAACGCATGGACCGCGGCGCCTTCCTGCTCCCGCTGATCTTCGACTACGGCGCCACCTTCCTCTGGGGGGTCAGCGGCGCGCTGCTCGCCGCCCGGAGCGGGTTCGACATCGTCGGCGTCCTGCTCGTGGCGCTGATCTCCTCGACCGGGGGCGGACTCCTCCGCGACGGGATCTTCCTGCAGCAGGGTCCGCCGGTGGTCGTGCGGACGCCGGCTTACCTCGCGATCGTGGTGGTGGCGGCGGCGACCGTGGTGCTCTTCGGGCGCCGGGTGCAGAGCTTCCGCACCTTCACCTACGCGGTCGGGCTCGTCGACGCGCTCGGCCTCGGCGCCTACGCCGTGGTCGGCATGGACCGCGCGGCGGCGGCAGGCCTGAGCCTGCCGGGGATCGTGCTGGTCGGTATGGTCAATGCGGTGGGCGGGAGCGTCCTCCGCGACGTGGTCATGCGACGCGAGCCGCGGATCCTGAAGCCGGGCACGCTCGAGGCGGTCGCGGCGCTCGTCGGCTGCGCGCTCTACCTGCTGCTCACGCGATACGGCGGCGTCCCGCGAACCCATGCGGCGTGGGGGACGATCCTGCTCGTCTTCGCCGTGCGCGCGGTGGCGGTGCGCTACCGGATCAGCACGCGCCCGCTGCGCGAGTTCGAGGAATACTGGAAGCCGGCGGAGCGGGCGGGGGGCTGAGCGGGAGGGCTCCACCGCCCGTGTCCGGCGCGCGGAGCCCGACAGTCACCACTCACCGCCAGGGGGCGTCATGACGGCAACGATCGTTCGGGAGTGCGGCAGGGCGTGCCTGTCGCGGCGTGCCGCCAGTCGCGGCACTCGCTCCGTCACCCGGCTCGCGACGCTCGCGATCGGCGCGGTCGCACTGCTCGGCGCAGCGGCGCGCGCGGCGGGCGCGCAGCGCTTCATCAGCCTCGGGGGCGCCGAGGTGCGCGCCGGCGTCGCCGACGTGGTCGAGGCCGACAAGAAGTTCAATGCGGCGTTCGATCTCGACCTGGGCTATGTCTGGCGTCCGTTTCTCCGCACGAGCTTGGGCTACGATTTCTTCAACGGCGGCATCGACCGCACGGTGGCGGGGACGCGGATCGGCGGCACGCTCAAGGGGAATGGCCTTCAGGGCACGGTGCGCGCGGACCTCCTCACCGCTTCGCGCGTCTCGCCCTACGCGCTGCTCGGGCTCACCTGGCACAACGTCTCGGTGAGCGGAGTGCGCGATCCCACGGTCGCCAACCTGATCGAGGGGAACTACTTCGGGTTCGGCTACGGGGCGGGCGCCGCCTGGCGCTTCGGCCGGGCGTTCCAGTGGGCGGTGGTCGGCGACCTGCGGCGCGTCGAGGCGGGGAACGCCGCGCGCACGCTGGTGACGGCCGGCCTCCGCTACCAGCGACTCGGCCGTGGCGCGTACGTCATGCAGCAGGACTCGCTGCCGTGATCGCGCCCCCGGCCGTCGGGTAAAGCGAGCGGCGCGCCGCTCGTGCCGGTCGCCGGCGATTCACACCGAGGCGATCACTTCCAGGGCATCGCGGGAACGGTGGCCCTGTGCCGGAACGGCCCGCCGGCGAGCAGCGCCCAGCCATTGGGGATCGCGTCCATCTTGGTGTAGTCGAAGACGGAGAAGCCGTTCACGTGGCGCGCGTGGCCGACGGCGATCTCCCGCTCCACCTCGGCCCACCCCTTGATGGCGCCGACGCCGACGTACACGTGGCGCCCCGCCTGGCGCTCGATGCGCTCGCGGTGGTCGTCGAGCACGCACGTCCAGTCGGTGTTCGAGCAGTAGCTCTTCACGGTCCACGACGCCGACGTCGCCGTCGCGGCGTAGGACATCGGCACCTCGACGTCGAGCGCGCCCGCCTGCGCCCACGCCTGCGGGTCCTGGAAGAGGTCCGGGTAGCTCCACTGCGCCGCCCAGCCGGCGACCGGCTTGTAGCCGGGGAAGACGGCGGCCGAGAGGACGAGCCGGGGGTCGATCGCGCGGAGGCTGTCCGCCACCTCCTTCACGCCGCGGTTCACCAGCTCGCGGCGGTAGTCGTTCCACGCGGCCGCGCCGGCCGCGGGCGCCGAGCCGTAGCGGCGCGCGTAGCCGTTCACGCTCCCGCTGTCGTACGACCACGTCGTGCCCGGGAAGCGGATGCGGTCGAGGTGGATCCCCTTGAGCCCCTGCGGCCCGTAGCGGCGCGCGATGTCGGCGGCGACCCTCGCGAGGCGCGAGCGCACGCTGTCGATGCCGGGCGACACCCAGACGTACTCCGCGGTCGTGGCGCAGGGCTGCGGGGCGCCGGCGCTGTTGACCATCGCCCAGTCCGGGTGCGCCTTGAGCATGTGGCGCGGCGAGCTCTCGACGAGCTGGCCGCACGCGAACGCGCTGCCGGCGATCCAGCCGGTGTACGCGTTGACCCAGGCGTGGAGCTGGATCCCGCGCGCCGCCGCCTCGCGCAGCGCGACCTCGAGCGGGTCGAAGGGGAGCGGACCGCCCAGCGTGCCGCACAGGCGCGGCGAGCAGGGCTCGATGTCGGAGCGGTAGAGCGCGTCGGCCGCGGTGCGCACCTGGAAGTAGACGACGTTGAAGTTCGCGCTCGCCGCCTTCTGCATGATCGTCGAGATCTTCGCCGCCGAGGCGCCGCTCGCGTCGGTGTAGTCGAAGCGCGTCACCCAGAGCGCGCGCGCCTCCACGGGCTCGCCGACCGTCACCGTGGCCGTCCCGGCCTTCCCCTCGGCGGTCGCCGTCACCGTCGCCTCGCCGACGTCCACCGTCGTCGCCTCGGCGCCGGACGCGCCGCTCGCCGCCACCGTGAGCACCGCGGGCGCCGACGAGCTCCACTCGACCGCGCGCCCGCCGAGCACCTTGCCGCGGCGGTCGCGCAGCGTGGCGGCGAGCGTGAGGGCGCGGAAGAGCGGCACCGTCGCACTCGACGGCGCGACCGTCACGGTGGCCACGGGCTGCGGCCAGACGCGCAGGCTCGCCGTGCCCGCGACGCCGTCCACCGTCGCCGTGATCGTCGTGCTCCCGACGCCGAGCGCGACGACGTCTCCCGCGCTCGGCGCGACCGTGGCCACCGCGGCGTCGCTCGAGCTCCACGCGACGCCGCGGCCGACGAGTGCCTCGCCCGCCGAGTCGAGCGGCGTGGCCGTGAACGCCGTCGTGTCGTCCACCGACAGCGAGTCCACGCCCGCGACCGACACCGCGGCGACCGGTACGGGGACGACCGAGAGACGCACGGTGTCGGCCGCGTACTTGTAGTCGACGACGACGTCGACGAGCCCCGTGTCCTGCGCCGTCGCGAGGCCGGTGACGGAGTCCACGCTCACCGTGCTCTCGCCGAGCGAGCGCCAGGTGACGTGCTCCTTGTTCTCCAGCTCGTGACCGACCTTGTTGCGGACCACCGCCTCGAGCTGGAGCGTCGTTCCGCCCCGTTCCCCATACGCGGCCGACGGCGTGCGGATCATCATCGTCGCGTCGCCGACCGAGGCGCGGACGGCGAGCGCCGGCCGGGCGCCCGGCCGGCGGGGTGCGAGCGATTGTTCGCCGGCGCAGGAGCCGAGCACGGCGAGGCCCACGGCGGCGCCGAGGGCGCGAAGGAGTGTCGGTCGCAAGGCGGAGTGGGGGAGTGCGAGGAGGGGGAAGGCCGCCCGCAGCGGGCGGCCACGTTAGGCGCGCCAATCTGCCCGCGCCCGCGGCGGTCGGCAAGAGCGTGTCGGGCGCCGGCGCGCGGCGCGCGCCCCCGCGCCGGGCGCCGGATCGCGCCCCGGGGCTCCCCTCCGGCCGTCGCCGCGAGTGCGCGGCCCCCGCCTTGCGGCGCGCCTCGCACACACCCCGACCCGGAGGGATCGCCATGCACCCCGCGCGGAAGCTCGTCGTCTCCGTCGCCGCCCTCGTTCTCGCCTCACCGGCGCCAGCGCTCGCGCAGCGAACTCTGGAGCTCGGACTCGACGCCGGCGCCGTCTTCGGGCTCGGCGACGTCTCGTCGATCGACATCAACCTGCCCGGGTCGCGATTCCGCGTCGGCTACTTCCCGAACCCGGGCTCGACCTGGTCGCTCGAGCCCGCGGCGGCGCTGAGCTGGAACAAGGTCGAGGATGAGGACGGCATCTTCACGTACGACCTCGAGCTCGGCGCGCTCTATCACTTCCGCCCCTTCGTGATCGCGACCACCGAGAGGAACGAGGTCATCGCGCGCCTCTCGTCCACCTACGTCCGGCCGTTCGTCGGCTTCACGGGCTTCACGGGGGGCGGCGCCGACGACAACGAGTTCAGCGCCGGTGCCGGTATCGGGCTCAAGGTGCCATGGCGCCGCGACCTCGCCTGGCGTCTCGAGGCCAACCTGGGCTACGGCTTCGACAACGACGCCGCGCGCATCGGGCTCCTGGCCGGCCTGTCCTTCTTCTCACGGTCGCGGCCACGCTGAGCGAGCGGGTGCCAAAGCAGGACGCCCGGCCGGCCAGGCCCCGCCACGAGGCGGGGCCAGGCCGGCCGGGCGTCTCGCGCCCGATCGCGGTGGCTACACGGCCTCGGAGAGGCTCGTGAAGTTGAAGTCGCGCACCTTGATCGCCGGCATCACCACGTCCCCGCCCTGCTCCGTCCCCGCGAGCCGCTCGGCCGGTCCGAGGGCCTCCAGGTTGTTGAGCATGAAGAGCGGCGACTCGTTGAAGCGGAAGTTGCGGATCGCCTTCGTGATCTTGCCGTTCTCGATCAGAAAGGTGCCGTCGCGCGTCAACCCCGTGTAGAGGATCGTCCGCGGGTCCACCTCGCGCAGGTACCAGAGGCGGGTGACGAGGACGCCGCGGGCGGTCGACTTGATCATGTCGTCGAGCGACGTGGACCCTCCCGACATCTTGAGCGACTGGTGGTTCCCGGTCGGCGTCTTCCCCTGCTTCTTGGCCCAGAAGCGCGAGTAGGAGAGCTGCTTGAGGACGCCGTTCTCCACCCAGACCGTGCGGCCCAGCGGCATCCCCTCGCCGTCGAAGGGCGTCGAGAGCAGCTGCGGGTCGCCGGGGTCGGAGAAGATCGTCACCCGCTCGTCCATGAGCTTCTCGCCGACCTTGCTCCCGCCCCCCTTCTTCGTGAACGGGCTCCGCCCCTCGTCGGTGGTGCGGGCGTTGGCGTAGTTCCCCACGAGCTGCACCAGGTCGCCGACCGCCTGCGGCTCGAGGATCACCGTGTAGCGGCCCGGCTCGATCGCCACCGGGTTGCGCGACAGGCGCGCCTTCTCGATGGCGCGCCGGCTCACGGCGGCGAAGTCGATCTGGCCCCAGTCGGGGTTGTCGGCGCCGGCCCAGCCGGCGCCGGTGCCGTCGGTGGTGCGGACGGTGAGGGTGTAGTTCGAGTTCGTGCTCGGGTGGAAGGCGAAGAGCCCGTGGCTGTTGCCGAGGCCGCCCGTGCTCGCCTGCGTGACGATGAAGCCCGCCGCCTCGAGGTCCCCCGCCTTGCGCGCCGGCTCGAGCGCCGTGAGCGCCGCCCGCGCGCGGTCCGCCGGCGTGAGCTTCGCCGTCGCCTCCGCGTACGCGTTCACGGGGCGGAAGCTCTGGGCGCCGAGGCGCGGCATGTTCTCCGGGTCCTCCGGCGCGAGCCGCGCGAGCGCCTCCGACTGCCGGACGGCGCGCTCGATCGACTCGTCCGACAGGTCGTTCGTCGTGACGACGGCGTGCTTCGCGCCGAAGTTGCTCTGGATGATGATCGTCGTGTTCGCCACGTCGCCCGAGGTCGACATCTGGTTGGCGGCGAAGCGCGTGTTGCCGGTGCGCGAGCTGTTGAAGTTGACCTCGATCTCGTCGGCCTTCGACAGCTTCACGGCGCGGGCGACGATCGCCTCGGCCTGGTCGCGCGAGAGCAGCGCGGCGTCGAGCGGGGCGTCCTCGTGGCTCGACGCGAGTAGGCGCCTTGGGCTCCTCACTGTTTTCTCCCCGTGTTGATCACGTTGATCTGTCGGAAGCGCGCCGGCACCGCGCCGTGGCTGACGGCGTTGATCTGGCCCGGCTGCCCCTTCCCGTCGAAGAAGCTGCCGCCCAGCTCGTAGCTCTTCCGGCCGCCGATCATGTCCATCGCGTTCCAGAAGTCGGGCGTGCGCATCTGGTAGGCGACGTCCTTGAGCATGCCGACGACCTTGCCGCCCTTGATCTCGTAGAACGTCTGCCCGCCGAACTGCGCGTTGTAGCGCTGCTGGTCGATCGAGAAGGACCCGTCGCCGATGATCGCGATCCCGCGGTCGGTGGCGGCGATGAGGTCGTCCCACGAGTGGTCCTTCTCGCCGGGCAGCAGCGAGACGTTCGGCATCCGCTGGAACTGCACGTTGTCCCACCCCTGCGCGTACGAGCAGCCGTGCGAGCGCGCCTCGCGCCCCTGCTGCTTGTACCACCAGTCGAGCCACGGCGCCTGCTCGCGCGTGGTCTGGTAGTCGTTGAAGACGCCGTTCTTGATGATCAGGAAGTCGTCGGGCTTCACGCCCTCGTCGTCGTAACCGACGGTCGAGAGCGCGCCGGGCTGCGAGCGGTCGCCCTGGATGTTCATGATCTCGGGGCCGTACCGGAGCTTCCCGAGCTGCTTCTCCGGCGGCGACACGAAGCTGGTGCCGGCGTAGTTCGCCTCGTAGCCCATGGCGCGATCGAGCTCGGTCGGGTGCCCGATCGACTCGTGGATGGTGAGCCAGAGGTGCGACGGGTGCAGCACGAGGTCGTAGCGCCCCACGTCGACGGGCTTGGCCTTGAGCTTCTGCGCCGCCTCCTCGGCCCACTTGCCGGCGTGCCCCACGAGGTCGCGCTCGAGCACGTACTCCCAGCCGCGCGCCATCGGCGGCGCGACGTTGCCGCGGTTCTGGAAGTCGGACATGTCGGGCGCGACCGCGGTGATCTGCATCAGCGGCCAGCTCCGCACGAGCGTCTGGTCGATGACCGAGCCCTCGGTCGACGCGAAGCTCCGCTCGTCCTTGACGAAGAAGAGCGCGCTGAAGACGAACTTCACGTTCGGCACCTTGAGCGCCTCGGCGTTCGCCCGCAGCAGGAGGTCCGCCTTCTCCTCGACGGAGATCGTCCACGGGTCCACCTTGAACCCGTTGTTCCAGGCGACGTCCTTGTACGCCGGCGTCGGCGCGAGCTGCACGGCGCGGTCGCGCGCCACGCGGTTCGCCTTCGCGATCGCGACGGCCTCGCGCGCCGCGGCGGCGACGCCGTCCTTGGTCAGCGTGCGCGTCGCCGCGAATCCCCACGTGCCGTCGACGAGCGCGCGGACGCCGCAGCCGAACGAGTCGGTGTCGACGACGTTCTGGATCTGCTTCTCGCGCGTGAAGACGAAGTTCTGGCGCTGCCGGCCGACGCGCACGTCGGCGTAGCCGGCGCCGGCCTGCTTCGCCGCGCCGAGCGCCTCCATCATGAGCTCCTTGATCGCCGCGTCGGCTGGCATGCGGCCGATGCCGGGCGGCGAGGCGGCGAAGGCCTCCGCGCCCGTGCCGGTCGCCGGCCACGTCATCGTGGCGGCGACGCCGGCGGCGAGCGCCGTGCCCTGCTTGAGGAAGGTCCTACGGTCGGTCATCCTCGGCTCCGTGGATGTACGTTCGAGGGGAGTGCGCGACGCCGGCGCGGCGTGGCGCGAGGTGGGAAGGATACCGCGCGAACGGAAAAGGGGTGAGAGGGGCGCGCGCGTCCGTGAGCCGGCTCACTGACGCTCACCGCGCCCCCCGCGCCCGGCGCGAGCCCCACTCCGTGAGCAGCGCGGCGAGCGCGAGGGGGAAGGCCCACGACGGGGCGCGCGGCGGCCCGCCGCCGCGACGCGTCGCGCCGGGCAGGGCGCCGGGAAG
>JBJMNL010000267.1:0-5292 GCA_045804285.1 Gemmatimonadaceae bacterium | reverse complement strand
GTGGTCATGCGGAGGGTGGAAAGGGGATCGGGCAGGTCCGACGGCGGAATGCGGGATGAGGAATGAGGGGCGAGCTGGCCATTCGCGCCCCTGCTACCCTCGTCGTGCCGCGCCGAGGGTGACCCGCTCACCGTGCTCCGCCCGGCCGTCGTGGCGTCCCGGCCCTCATTCCTCATTCCGCATTCCGCCTTTCACCGCCCCGCCCCCGTCGCCATCGCCCGGACGTGCGCCAGCATCCCGGGCACGTCGTCGAGCAGGGCGACCGCGACGTCACCCTCGCCGAGCAGGGCGACGGCGCGGTCGATCGCGGCGCGCTCGTCGTAGATGACCTCGATCCGGTCGTCGGCGAGTCCGCCCTCGCGGAGCCCCTCGGCCACGAGACGCGCGATCGCGCCCTCGTCGCGGCCGCGGCGGTCCCCGTCCTCCTTCACGATCACGCGGTCGAGACCCGCGGCGAGGCGGCCGAGGGCGCGCAGGTCCTCGTCGCGCCGGTCGCCCGGCGCGGTGACGACGCCGATGCGGCGCCGCGCCTCGAGCTGGTGCACGAAGTCCATCAGCCCCGCGACGGCGGCCGCGTTGTGGGCGTAGTCGAGGATCACCCGGCCGCGACCGACGCGCATCACGTTGAGCCGGCCCGGCGTGAGCGACGCCGACGGGAAGAAGGAGAGGAGGCCGGCGCGGATGTCGTCGTAGCGCATCCCCTGCACGTACGCCGTGGCGATCGCCGCGAGGACGTTCTGCGCCTGGAAGCGCGCCGCGCCGCCGAGCATGAGCGGGACGTCGCGCACGGCGGCGATCGGGATGCGCAGCCGGCCGCGGCGGACGACGAACTCCCCGTTCTCCACCCGCGCCCCGATCCCGTTGCGCGCCAGGTGGTCCTCGAACTCCTCGTTCTCCCCCTCGGGCGCGGTCGAAAACAGCACGAGGTCGCCGGCGGCGCGGTCGCGCATCGCCAGCACGAGCGGGTCGTCGGCGTTGAGCACGACGTGCCCCTCCCGCTTCACCACCGCCGCGATCACGCTCTTCACGTCGGCGAGCTGCTCGACCGTGTTGATCCCGCCGATCCCGAGGTGGTCGGCCGACACGTTGAGCACGACGCCGACGTCGCACTCGTCGAAGCCGAGGCCGGCCCGCAGGATCCCGCCGCGCGCCGTCTCGAGCACCGCGACGTCCACGGTCGGGTTGGAGAGGATGATGTTGGCCGAGAAGGGGCCGGTCATGTCCCCCTCCATCACCAGCCGGTTCTGCAGGTAGACGCCGTCGGTGGTCGTGAAGCCGACCACCTTCCCCGTGTGGCGGAAGAGGTGCGCGGTGAGGCGCGCCGTCGTCGTCTTCCCGTTCGTCCCGGTGATGGCGATGACGGGGATGGTCGCGCTCGTGCCCGGCGGGTAGAGCATGTCGACGATCGGCGCGCCGACGTTGCGCGGCGTCCCCTCGCCGGGGTGCGTGTGCATGCGGACGCCGGGCGCCGCGTTGACCTCGATGATCACCGCCCCGTTCTCGCGGAAGGGGACCGAGATGTCGGGCGTCAGCACGTCGATCCCGGCGATGTCGAGCCCGACGATGCCGGCGGCCATCTCGCACGCGGTCACGTTATCGGGGTGCATCTCGTCGGTGCAGTCGATGGACGTGCCGCCGGTCGAGAGGTTCGCGGTGGCGCGGAGGAAGACCCGCTCGCCCGCGGTGGGGACGGAGTCGAGCGTCATCCCGCGCCGCGCGAGGAGCTCCCGGGTGGTCGCGTCGCAGGGGAGCAGGGTGAGGATCTTCCGGTGCCCGACGCCGCGCCGCGGGTCGCGGTTGGCCTCCTCGACGAGCTGGCGCACGGTCCGCGTCCCGTCGCCGACGACGTTCGCGGGCACGCGCTCGGCGCACGCCACCACCTTGCCGTCGACGACGAGCACGCGGTGGTCGCGGCCGACGGCGAACTGCTCGACGACGACGCGCCGGCCGTACTCGCGCGCGATCTCGTACGCCGCGCGCACCTCCGCGGCCGTGTCGAGGCGCCCGGAGATCCCGCGCCCGTGGCTCGCGTCGAGCGGCTTGCACAGCACGGGGAAGCCGAGCTCCTCGGCGATCGCCACGGCGTCGTCCGCCGAGCGGGCGACGTCGCCGCCCGGCACCGGCAGGCCGACGTTGCGGAGCACGCGCTTGGTGTCGTCCTTGTCCTGCGCGATCTCGACGCCGATGGCGCTCGTGTAGTCGGTGAGCGTCGCCTGGATGCGGCGCAGGTTCTTGCCGAGCCCGAGCTGGACGAGGGAGCTGGAGTTGAGGCGGCGCACCGGGATGCCGCGCCGCCGCGCCTCCTCGACGATGGCGTAGGTCGACGGGCCGAGGCGCACCTCCTCGTAGAGGTCCTGGATGTCCGACACGATCTGCCCGACGTCGATCGCCTCCCCGGTGATCGCGGCGCGGATGATGGTCAGGGCGTCGCGCACGCTCTGCAGCCCGACCTCCTCCTCCTCGTAGGCGACGATCACCCACCACACCCCCTCGTCCCCGGAAGGGACCACGCGGCCGAAGCTGACGTCGCACCCGGCGAGCGTCTGCAGCTCGAGGGCGGCGTGCTCGAGGATGTGCGGGAAGTGCGTCCCCTCGCGCAGCCGCTCGACGAAGCCGCCCGGCTCGCCCCGCGTGCAGGGGTGCTCGGCGAGCGAGGGAAGGCAGCCGACGAGGCGCTCGGTGAAACCCGGGATGTCGGCCGAGGAGACCTGCTCGAGGGCGCCGAGGCGCACGTCGCACGCGATGACCGGGGCGAGGCGCCAGTAGTTCGGGCCGCGCAGCGCGCGCAGGCGGGTGAGGCGGAGCTCGTTGGGGTCGTGCCGCGGCTCCGTGGCCGGTGCGCCGGCCGCCGCGGGGGTCGTCTCGATCATGGGTGCTGCGGAGTCGTTGGGAAGAGCGCCGAGGGTGTCTCGCGGGTCGCGGCGTGGGGGCTCTGACGGGGCGGTGACGGGGCGGCGGCGAACCGCGGCCAGAAGACGGGTCCGCCCGTCCACGGGGAGGGCGGGAAGGGCAAGAGGCGTACCCGGTGCCGGGCGTGTACGCGCGCCGCACCGGCGTGGCACGGGGGTCGCGCATGGGGCTGGCACGGCCGCGGCCTCCACCAGCACCTTCGGGGGCCGCGGCCACCTACCTTTCCTGTCCGTGCTCCTCTCGTCGCTGTTCCCGAACTCGATCCGCCGCCGCGAATCGAACGCCGAAGTGCTGCGCTGGCAGGCCCGCTTCCGCGTCGCCTTCGCGCTCCTCGTCGGCGTCCTCGGTGGCGCCCTGCACGCCGCCGGCGTGCTGGCCACCTCCCCCGTCGCCGCGCGGTGGCTCGACGGCGTGAGCCCCGTCGTCGCCGAGGTCGCGCTCACGGTGGCCTACCTCACCGTCGTGCTGCTCGTCGACCGGCGGGTGCGGCACGCCGGCTCGGCGCCGACGGCGGACGGGACGCGGGCGATGGCCGGCGTGGGGCGTGGGGCGGTGCTCACGGTGACCGCGGCCGACCTCGCGCTCGTCTTCGGGTCCGTCATCCTGACGACGCCGCCCGCGCACTTCGACCGCGCCCTCCTGCTCTCCCTCTTCGGGCTGCAGGTGACCCAGATCTACCACGGCCGCCTCGCCGCGACGCTCTGGGCGCTCGCGACCGAGCTGGGGTACGCCGGCCTGGTGCGCGCCGCCGAGTCGACGGGCGTCCCCGTGCGCTGGCCCGAGGAGCTGTGGACGCTGGCGCTCTACGCCTTCGGGGCGACGCTCTTCATCCTCCTCCAGGGGAATCAGGGGGCGCGCCTGACGCGGCTGGTGCGGATGTTCGAGCGGGCGGAGGAGGGGGACTTCTCGCTCACCTACGACGTGCGCGCCGACTCGCGCCCCGACAACGTGACCCTCGTCGGGCGTGCCTACAACCGGATGCGGGCCCAGCTCGCCACGATCGTCCTCACCGACCCGCTCAGCGGCTGCCTCAACCGGCGCGGCTTCGAGCAGCAGCTCACCCGCGACGTGCGCCGCGCGGCCCGCTCGCGCGGCCAGCTGTCGCTGCTCGCCGTCGATCTCGACCACTTCAAGCTCGTCAACGACACCTACGGCCACCTCGCGGGGGACGCGGTGATCCGCGAGGCGGGGGAGCTGCTGCGGGGGACCGCTCGGGCGAGCGACGTCGTGGCGCGCGTCGGAGGGGAGGAGTTCGTGGTCCTCGCCCCCGACGCGGGGGCGCCCGCCGCCCAGCAGCTCGCCTCCCGGATCGCCGAGGCGTTCCGGGCCCGCGACTTCGCCGGCGTGCAGGGACGGATGCCGATCACGGTGAGCGTGGGCGTGGTGTCCGACCGCGTGCGCGACGAGCACGCCGGCGCCGACCTGCACGCGCGCGCGGACGAGGCGCTGTACGCGGCGAAGCGGGGGGGGCGGGACCGGGTGGTCGTGTGGACGCCGGGGCCGCGACCGGCGGACGCGGGGGGGAGGAAGCAGGACACGGGACTCGCTCCCGCCCTCCCCGCGCCGACTCCGTCGGGAGTCATCCCGGCCGACCGGGTGTTCAGCCCGACGCCGCGGATCAACCCCGCGCCGTCGCCCCCCCCACCGATGCTCGAGGGATCGGACTGAGGGAGGGGGGCGGGACGCTGGGCGCGGGACGCGTCGATCCGGCCGGCGCGCGTCGGGTGCCGGCCGGGATCGAGCGCCGCGCTACCTTCCCGGTGGGGGGCCCCCCCGCGGCCGCCGCTAGAGCTTCAGCGTCCCCTCGCTCACCAGCACCGCGCTGCCGCCGACGCGCACCCCGGTCACCCGTCCCTCCGCCTTGTCCGCCTCGACCTCGATGATGCTCGGCCGCCCCATCTCCACGCCCTGCTCGACGACCCAGCGCAGCGTCGTCCCGTCGCGCGGCGTGCGCGCGGCGAGATAGCCGCCCAGCGCGGCGCAGGCGGAGCCGGTGGCGGGGTCCTCGGGGACGTTGAGGCCGGGCACGAAGACGCGGGCGCGCACGTCCGTCCCCGGCCGCTCGGGGTCGAGCGCGAACACCATGATCTCCGAGCCCGGCGTCCCCGCGAGCGTGCGCTCCCACACGTCCAGCCGGACGCGGGCGCGGCGCACCGCGTCGCGGCTCCGCACGGGTACCATGAGGAAGGGGAGGCCGCACGACACCACCTGCGCGCCGTAGTCGCCCCCCAGGAACTCCCCGGGGGCGAGCGAGAGCAGCTCGGCGAGCGTCGCCGCGTCCGGCTCCGGCGGCATCGCCTCGGGGAGCCTGGCGACCGAGAGCTGCGCGAAGATCGGCGTCGCGCCGCCGGCGGTGCCACTCTCGCCGAAGCGCACGCGCAC
>JBJMNL010000266.1:0-2987 GCA_045804285.1 Gemmatimonadaceae bacterium | reverse complement strand
GCTGTCGCGACCCAGCAGGGCGAACGCCTGCTCGCGAACGCGGCGCGCGGTGACCGCGTCGTCGCCCATGACGAGCGACTCGACGGCGCGGCGCACGAGGTCGAAGGCCTCCTGACGCGTGAGGCGCTCGCCACTGAGGCCGATCTCCTGGCCCGAGGCGTCGCGCAGTGAAGGCTGCGGCGCCTGATGCTCGCGGCGCGGGCGCTCGGCGGCGGCGCCACCGTCGCCGCGGGCGACGTCCGCCGTCGGCGCGGCGGTCGCGGGGATGGCCTCGTGCTCGCCCGTCGTCTCCGCGACGCGCGCGTCGTCGCGGCCGCGTCCGCGGTCACGGTCGCGGTCACGTCCGCGGCCGCGCCCCCGATCACGATCGCGGCGGGGCCGCTCATCGGTGAGCGCGGTGTCCACCGAGCGATCGAGGTCGGCGACGGTGGTGGCGGTGGGGAGGGCGACGGCCGCCTGCTGCGGCGGGCCGACCTCGAGCTGTCCGTTCTCGAGCTTGGTGAGGGAGAGGAGCCCCTTGTGGGCGGCCTCCTGCACGAAGCGGGAGAACTTCGCCATGCCCAGGTTCTTCTCGTCGAACGACGAGTCGATGTCCTGCATGACCTGCTTGAGGCGGTCGGCGCGCATGACGTCGCCGTTGCGCTTCATGCGGGAGACCGCCTCGCTGACGAGCTCCCACGGGTCGTACTTCTTGACCTCCTCTTCGCCCGAGCGGACGAGGCCGGCGAGGGCGTTGTAGCTGTAGTACTCGTCGCAGTTCATCACCAGCAGATCGCTCGCGCTCTCGCGGATGCCGACGCCGATGACGTACTTGCCGTACTCCTTGAGCTTGATGACGAGCGTCGAGAAGTCCGAGTCGCCCGAGAGGAGGATGAAGGTGCCGATCTCGGGGCGGGTGAAGACGAGCTCCATCGCGTCGACGGCGAGGCGGATGTCGGTCGCGTTCTTCTTCGACGATCCGTAGGCCGGCGCCATGATCATGTCGATCGACGACTCGGCGAGCGGGACGATGTACTGCGGGTAGCGGCGCCAGTCGGCGTAGGCGCGCTGGACGGCGACCTTCCCCTTGATGATGTCGGAGGAGAGGAGGTTGCGGAGCTCCTGCTGCAGGTCCTTCTGGATCCCCATCGTGACGTTGTCGAAGTCGATGAGGAGGGCGGCATTCGGCGCGTGGTGCATCGCGGTGCCGAGCATCGGGACCGGGACGGCCTGGGGGCCGCGGTGGAGCGGGGCGACGGCGGCGCGCTGGGAGGCGGGCGGTCGCGAGTGGCGTGAGTTCATGAACTTCCCTAGCGAGTCAGCAGACTCATGGCGGTGTGGTCGAGCGCGACCGCGCGCTCGAGCTCCCGGCGCTTCACCTTCCCGCTCCCGGTCACGGGGAAGGTGTCGAAGAAGCGCACGAGATCGGGAACCTTGTAGTCGGCCATCGTGTCGAGCGCGAAGCTCTTGATCTCCTCGCCTGTGACGACCGCGCCTTCGACGGGCACGATGCACGCGCAGACCAGCTCTCCCAGGACGTCGTGGGGGATGCCGATCACGCAGACATCGTCGACCGCGGGGTGCGCACGGAGCTGATCCTCGACCTCGCGCGGGTAGATCTGGTACCCGCCGCGCAGGATCGTCTCCTTGCTGCGCCCCACGATGCTGAGGTAGCCCTCCTCGTCGATGACCCCGAGGTCACCGGTGCGGAAGAACCCCTCGGGCGAGAACGACCGGGCGGTCTCGCCAGGCATGCGGGCGTAGCCCGACATGATGTTGGGCCCACGGACGGCGACCTCGCCGGCCGCCTCGGGCCCGTGCAGCTCCCCGGTCAGCGCATCGACCGTCTTCACCTCGACGCCCGGGAGGGGGCGCCCGACGGTCGTGCGGCGCTTCTCCGCGGGGTCGGAGAAGCGCGTGATCGCCACCGTCGGCCCGGTCTCCGTCAGGCCGTAGGCGATCTGGACGTCGCACCACCGCCGCACGCGCCGGACCAGTGCGTCCGGGACGGGGCTGCCGGCGATGACGCCGGTGCGGAGGCGCGGGTAGCGCGCGGGGGCGAAGGCCGACTCGCGCATGAGGAGGGAGAACATCGTGGGGACACCGTGAAGCACGGTGACGCCCTCCTCCTCGAGCAGCCGCAGCGCGCCGGCGGCGTCGAACTCCGGCTGGAGCACGAGCGTCGCGCCGGCGCACAGGGTGCCGACGGCGACGCCGAAGCCGAAGATCCCGAACAGCGGGACCGCCGCCAGCACGCGGTCGGAGGGCTCGACCTCGAGCGCGTCGCTCGACCGCACGGCGGTCTCGACGACCGCGCGGTGCGAGAGGCGAACGCCCTTGGGCTTCCCCGTCGTCCCCGACGTGTAGAGCAGCGCGAGATCGGCGTCGTCGCCGATCGCGGCCGGCGGCGCGACCGCGCGCCCGTCCCCCTTCGACAGCAGATCCTCGAACTGGAAGATCCGGTCGTCGTACCACAGCTCCTCCGCCCCGACCGTCACCACGTAGTGCAGGTCGGGGAGCTCCGCGATCAGATCCTCGAAGAGCTGGAGGAAGTCGACGTCGCCCAGCCGCTCGGCGGTGATCGCGGCGGCGGCCTCGGCGTGGCGGAGCTGGTACTTCAGCTCGTGGTAGCCGAGGCGCGGGTTGAGCGGAACGACGACGACGCCGAGCTTCGCGCTGGCGAGCAGCGCGACGACCCACTCGGCGCAGTTGGGCAGGATGATCGCGATGCGGTCACCGGCCTCGATCCCGAGATCGGCGAGCGCCGCGGCGAGCGCGGACGCCTGCGCGTCGACCTGCGCGTACGTCCACCGGCGGCCGCCGTCCACGAGGAGCGTCCGCCCGGAGTGCTCGCGAGCACGGTGGGCGAACACGTGGGCCAGCGTCCACTGGTGAGACATCACGCGCGGGTCGAGGGATTCTGGGTCAAGCCCGTAAGGTATCGAAGCGGAAGGGGATACGGAAGGAGAGGGGGCGGGATGGGGGGGGCGAGCGGGCGGCGCGGGGGG
>JBJMNL010000265.1:0-17877 GCA_045804285.1 Gemmatimonadaceae bacterium | reverse complement strand
CCCGGCCGGCGGGGGCGCGGGAGCGCGCGTGGCGACGGCTCCCCCCGCGCCCCCGCCCGTCGCGATCCCGTCGGCGTCGCCGCGCCCGGCCGCGCGCTCGCACTGCGACTCCACCGCGCCCCCGGCGGCCGACGTGAAGTGAGGGGCGCGGCCGCTTCACCCCGCTGGAGCGGCCGACTATTCTCCGTCATGCGTATGAGGGAGATCGCGAGGGCGGGCACGCGGGCGGCGCCGCTGCTCGCCCTGTCGCTGTCCGTCGCCGGCTGTGACGCGCCCCCGGTCGACTGGCAGGAGCTCGCCCGCCAGCCGTCGGCGGCGATTGGCACGGGCGACGGCGCGGCGAGCGGGGCCGCCGAGGGCGCCGCCGCGCCGCGTCTCACGCTCGACGACGCCGGCCGCGCCGCGCTCGTCGCGCCCCTCACCGTCGCGTCTCCCCCGGACTCGGCGGGGCTCCGCGTCTGCCACGGGTCGGTGCGCGTGGCCGCGGGGAAGGGAGGTGAGCGCGCCGCCGCCTGGTGGGCGGCACGCCCCGACTCGAGCGTCGTGCTGCTCGCCGCCCTCTCGACCGACGGGGGCGCGTCATGGGCGCCCGCGGTCCCGGTGGACACGCTCGACCGCGGGGTCCGCGGCTGCGCGCGGCCGGCTCCGGCGATCGCGGCGGACAGCGTCAACGGCTGGGTCCACACGGTCTACTTCCTGGAGGCGCCGGAGGGGGCGGGGATCTTCTACGCCCACCGGATGGACCCGCGCGCCCCCTTCGAGCCGCCCGGCGTGATCGTCTACGGCGACCGCCCCGCGGCGGCCGCGGTCGCCTCGTTAGGCGACACGCTCGTCGTCGCCTACGAGGACCCCAACCGCGAGCGCCCGCAGGTGGAGCTCGCCCTCTCGCGCTCCGGCGGCCACGTCTTCGACGAGCGCCACCTGGACGTCTCCGGCAGCGACGTCGCCGCCCGCGACCCGAGCGCCGCCGTCGGGCCGGGCGGGCACGTGGCCGTGGCGTGGGACGAGGGGGGACGGCGGGTCGTGCGGATCGGACGGCTCCGTTGACGGAATCGCCGGTCGCGGGGGGCCCCCCCAGCCGGGAAGCTAGCACCACCGCCGCACTCGGCGACACCGAATCGTCGCGCCCCGGATCTCGATCACCCCTACTCTCCGACCATGCTCCTCCTCGGCGCCCACACGATAGAGAACGGCGGGATCGACATGGCGGCGCGCCGCGCGGGCGCCGCCGGGATGACGGCGCTCCAGATCTTCAGCGCCGTGCCCAAGTACTACAACGAGAAGATCTCCGTGAAGCCCGAGCGCGCGCAGCGCTTCCGCGCCGCGCTCGACGAGGTGGGGATCGCGCCGGCGCACGTCGTCGTCCACGCCGCCTACGTCCTCAACGTCGCCACGCCGGACGAGGAGAAGTGGGCGCGGGCGAGCGCGGGGCTGGCCAAGGAGCTCGAGCGCGCGACGGCGCTCGGCGCCGGCGCGGTCTGCTTCCATCCCGGCGCGGCCACCGACGGCGACCGCGAGGCCGCGGTCGAGCGGATCGCGCGCGCGGTCGAGCAGGCGCTCGAGCGCGTCGACGGGACCACGCGCCTCCTCGTCGAGAACACCGCCGGCGCCGGCAACACCATCGCCCGCTCGTCGGAGGAGGTCGCGGCGATCCTCGCGCGCGTGCCGGCGGCGCTGCGCGCGCGCACGGGGTACGGGCTCGACACCTGCCACCTCTTCGCCTCGGGGTACGACATCGCCGGCTCCGCCGAGCAGCTCACCCTCGTCCTCGACGAGTTCGAGCAGGCCTGCGGCGAGCCGCCGGCCTTCTTCCACCTCAACGACTCCGAAGGCGCGCTCGGCTCGAACAAGGACCGGCACGTGCTCGTCGGCGACGGCGCGATCGGCGCCGCCCCCTTCGGCTGGCTCCTCCGCGACCGCCGCGCCCGCCGCGTCCCGCTCATCCTCGAGACGCCGCAACGGAACTACGACGTCGCCGACGACGACCCGTCCGCCGACGAGTACGACGTGCGGATGATGAAGCTGCTGCGCCAGCTCGCCGACTGAGCCCGCCGCGCTGCCGCCGCTGAGGGGGGCGGCGCCGACCGCCGCGGGCGAGCCGGGAACGATCCTCGCCTCTGGCCGGACGGCGGGAGCCGTGATATCAACCTGATGTCGAGCGGCGCGCTCCGCGGTCGTCCGCGCCCGCGTCCACTGTCCGCCCACGTCGCCAGCCTCGCATGCCCATGCGCCGCCTCACGCTCCTCGCCGCCTTCCTCACGCTCGTCCTCTGCGCGGCCGCCGAGCCGGCCGACGCGCAGCAGTCGGCGCCCACGCCCGGTGCGCCGGCGCCGGCGGCCGCGACGATCGACCCCGCCGCGCTGCGCGACGAGGCGGCGCGGCTGCTCGCCGAGTACCTGAGGCTCGACACCACCAACCCACCGGGGAACGAGCTCGCCGCCGCGAAGTTCCTCCAGGGCTTGCTGGCGCGGGAGGGGATCGAGGCGCGGATCCTCGACAGCGCGGAGCTCGGTCCCGGCCGCGCGAACCTCTACGCGCGCCTCCGAGGAAGCGGCGCGAAGAAGGGGATCGCGCTCGTCCATCACATGGACGTCGTCCCCGTCTTCCGCGACCAGTGGAGCGTGGACCCGTTCGGCGGCGTCGTGAAGGACGGCTACGTCTACGGCCGCGGCGCGCTCGACGACAAGGGGCAGGGGATCGTGCACCTGATGACGATGATCGCCCTCAAGCGCGCCGGCGTCCCGCTCACGCGCGACCTCGTCTTCATCGCGAACGCCGACGAGGAGTCCGACGGGCTGGGGGCGATCACCTTCGCGAAGCGCCACGCCGACCTCCTGCGCGACGTCGAGTTCGTCGTCACCGAGGGAGGCGGCTCGCGCGTCGAGGGGGGGAAGGTGAAGTGGTTCGGCGTCGGAGTCGCGGAGAAGCGCCCCTACTGGGTGCGGCTCACCGTGCGCGGGACGACCGGCCACGCGTCCATTCCCACCGCCGACAACCCCGTCCCGCGCCTGGCGGCGGCCGTCGCGCGGCTCGCGGCGTGGGAGACGCCCGTGCGCGTCATCCCGGCGGTGGACCGCTTCTTCAAGGCGCAGGCGGCGAACGAGACGGGGGAGCACCGCCGCTGGCTGCTCGACGCGGCCGCCGCCCTGCGAACGCCGCGCGGACGTGCCTGGCTCCTCTCCGACCCGGAGCGCAACGCGCTCCTCCGCAACACCGTCACGCCGACCGTCTTCACCGGATCGCCGAAGACGAACGTGATCCCCCCGTCGGCGAGCGCGGAGGTGGACATCCGACTCCTCCCCGACGAGGACACGACGCGCTTCGCGCGCGAGCTGCGCCGCGTCGTCGCCGACCCCGCGGTGAAGGTGGAGGTGCTCCCCGGCGTCACCCCGGAGTACAACGCCCCCCTCGGTACCGACCTCGTACGCGCCGTCGAGCGCGTGGTGGCCGAGGTCGTGCCCGGCGCGCCAGTGGCCACCCCGCTCGAGGCGGGCGCCTCCGACCGCCCCACCTACAGCCGCCTCGGCATCGCCACCTACGGCGTCGACCCGTTCCTCGTCGAGCACGAGGAGGAGCGCCGCGGTTACCACGGCAACGACGAGCGCGTCTCGGTGGCGAACCTGGAGCTCGGGGTGCGGCTCTTCACGCGGCTGATCGCGGAGCTGCAGTGACGGGAGCGGACCTCGGCGGCGGACGGCGGTCGGCAGCCATCCCTCGGTCGGCGGTTCTCGGTCGGCGGTTCTCAGTCGGCAGTTCTCGGCCGGCAGTGCTTCGCCGCAGACTGCAAACTGCTCACTGACCGCTAGAAACTGCCCACCGCCGTCCGCCCCCCCCGGACCGCCTCTCCCACCCCCGACGACGGCGTCCACGCCTCCAGGAAAGCCGCTCCCAGAGGGAAAATCACGCCTCCCAGAGGGAAAAACCGCACTTCCCAGAGGGAAAAACCGCGCCTCCCAGAGGGAAAACCCGCGCGTTTCACTCTTGCGCGTCCCTCTCCCGCCTATACTTTGCTCGGCGCGGACTCCGCGCTTCCCAGCAGTCCCCCGACGAAGCGCTCTTCACCGCGCTCCTATCACCCACCAGGGAGACACCATCGATGGCCACTGCGAAGAAGAAGGCCGCGTCTGCGAAGAAGTCCGCCGCCAAGAAGGGTGGCGCCGCGAAGAAGGGTGCGGCCAAGAAGGCCTCGCGCCCGGCCGCCAAGAAGGCGCCGGCGAAGCGCGCCGCCGCGAAGAAGCGCGCGCCGAACGCGGCCTTCATGAAGGCCATGCAGCCGAGCGAGCAGCTCGGCGCCGTCGTCGGCAACCAGCCCATGCCGCGCACCGAGGTCACGAAGAAGCTCTGGGCGTACATCAAGAAGAACAACCTGCAGGACGCCAAGGAGCGCCGCATGATCAACGCGGACGACCGCCTGCGCCCGATCTTCAAGAAGGACCAGGTGTCGATGTTCGACATGACGAAGCTGGTCAACAAGCACCTCCGGGAGTCGTAAGCCTCCCCGCCGCCGAGACGACGAGGGGCGCGCCCGCAGCCGCGGGCGCGCCCCACGCGTCGGTCGCGGGGGGGGCGGGCGCGGGGGGGAGCGGGCGTGAGCGGGGGTGTGCGGGGGTGTGCGGTGCAATCCGTCGGAACCACGGACGCCGGTGGCGCGTACGATGACGCACGGCCGGAAGGCGCCCTCGGCTCTTGTCTTGTCCGGTGCGCGGGCCAGCTTTCAGGCAGCGTAGCGAGCGTCGGCGCTCGATCGTCCCTGCTCGACGACCGGCACTCCTCACCCCCGACTCCCCGCCGTATGGCCGTGGCCGCCAAGAAGCGCACTTCCAGTCCCAAGAACAGCGTCGCCGCCGCGCGCGCCGGCAAGACGCCCCGCTCCTCCGGCGCGTCGGCCGGGGGCGCGTGGGAGACGGCGAAGTCGATCGCCGGGATGCTGCTCATCTTCCTCGTCTTCCGCGCCTTCTTCGTCGAGGCGTTCCGCATCCCGTCGGGGAGCATGGTCCCGACGCTCCTCGTCGGCGACTGGCTGTTCGTCAACAAGCTGCGCTACGGCCCGCACGTCCCCTTCACGAACGTGAGCCTGCCCGGCTACGCGGAGCCGAAGCGCGGCGAGGTCGTCGTCTTCGAGTCCCCCTACCAGGCCGACGAAGCGGCGCGCGGCGACGACCCCACGCCGACGCTCGTCAAGCGCCTCGTCGCCCTGCCGGGCGACACGATCTACATGCGCCGCGGGGTCCTCTACGTCGACGGCATCGCGCAGCGCCCCGGCTACGCCGCCTCCGCCGACCCCGCGGCCAGCGGCGGGAGCGATCCGAACGAGGTGAGCGACCTGTTCGACTGGCAGAAGCAGTTCGCGCTGCGCAACTCGCGCTTCGGTCCCCCCCCCGCACAGCCGACCCACGACGACTGGGGCCCGCTCGTCGTCCCCTCGCGCCGCTACATGATGCTCGGCGACAACCGCTACAACTCGAAGGACAGCCGCTACTGGGGCCTCGTCCCACGCGAGAACATCCGCGGCCGCCCGCTCTTCGTGTACTACTCCTACGACCCCGACTGCGACCGCGGCTTCTGCCCCCTCCTCGGCATCCGCGCGGGACGAATTGGCCACCAGATCAGATAGTCGGGGGTGGGATCGGGGGGGCCGCGGGGAAGGCGACGGTGATCAGTCGGCAGTGGGTGATCAGTAGGCAGTGGCTAGTAAGCAGTAGTCAGTTCGGTAGTCAGTGAGCAGTGGCCAGTACTCAGTGATCGGGGCCGGCGGGACACTGCCGACTGCCGACTATCAACTGCCGACTGCCGACTGCAGCCTTCCCACCGTTCTCGATCGGCCCCCTCCGTTCTCCTCACGCCTCTCCGCTCGTCTGTCTCATGAGATGCCCCCCGCACTGATCAGCCGCCGCCTCGTCCTCCTCGCCCAGTGTGCGACCGCGGCGGCGTTCGCCGTCGAGGCGCTGCACGCGCTCCCGCCGCTGGCGAGCAGCGTCGTCGTGGCCGGCTGCATGGCCCTGCTCGCGGTGGCGTTCGGCGCGGCCGCGGCGACGGCGGGGCGCGAGCAGCGCGCCGTCTACGCCGCCGGCGCCGTCGCCTTCGGCGGCTCGCTCCTCGCCCGCGCCCTGCTCACGGCGGAGGTCGCCGCTGGCGGCCCCGTGATCTCGGTCGACGCGAACCTCCGCGTCTTTCTCGCCGTCACCCACCCGGCGATCATCGCCGGTCTGATCACGGCCCTCGACGTCCACTGGCGTCGTCCCCGATTCGAGGGGGTCGTCGACACGCTCCTCCTCGTCGTCGCGGCGATCGTCGTCGACCTGCTCCTCCCCTACGGGCCGCTCCTTCACCGGATCGTCCCGCCGGCCGCGCTGCTCCCCGACCCCTCCGACCGGGTGGTCTTCGCGCTCTGGCGCGTGGCGACCGCGGTGGAGCTCTTCCTCGTCGCCCTGCTGCTCCTCTGGCGCGGCGGCACGCTCGGTCTTCGCGCCGGCATCGGCGCCGCGCTCGGCACGATGACCTTCGCCGCCGCCAACGCCCTCACGGCCCGGGCGCTCCTCGCCCCGGACGCCCAAGCGGCCACGGCGGCGGACCCGTTCTGGCTCCTCTGCGCGCTCTTCTTCTCCTTCGCGCTCCCCAGGGGGGCGGCGCCGGGGGGCGGGAGCGCCGCGTCCCCCGGCCGCGTCCCCGCGGACACGGCGCTCCGCGGCGGCTCGCTCGTCGCCGCGGTCGTCATCTGCTCGGTGTCGGCGCTCTCGCTCGGATTCCACGACCACATGCGCCCGGGGCTCGCCGTCATGGTCGGCGTCTTCGGCGCGCTCAGCGCGCTGCGCCTCGCCCACGCCTTCTACGCCCAGCGCCGCGAGACGCTGCACCTCACGAGCAGCGTCGAGGCCGAGCGGGAGATGTCGGCCGCCCTCGAGCAGCGCGTCGCCGTCCGTACCGCGGAGCTCGCCGAGGCCGAGCGCGTCCTCCAGCGCATGTGGGTCCTCGGCCAGCACATCTCGCTCGAGCTGCACCCGGCGCGCGTCCTCCAGCGGTTCGCCGAGGCGGTGATGGACGTGGCGCAGGCGGACGGCGGGCTGGTGGGGCTCGTGCACGACGATGGCGCGGTCCGCGTCGCCGCCGCGCTCGGCGACATCGCGCCGCTGCAGGGCACCCTCATCCCCGTCGAGGGGTCGATCGTCGGCCGCGTCGTGCGTGCCCGCGCGACCTGGCACAGCGAGGACGTGACCGGCGACCCCGCGCCGCTCCATGCGGGGAGCGCGCGGCTGCTGGCCGAGCGCGGCGTACCGCCGGTGCGCGGCATGGTGGTCGTGCCGATCCAGCGGCGCGGCGAGACGATCGGCGCCCTCGCGCTCGTCACACGCGAGCCGCGCCGCTTCACCGCCGCCGACCTCGCGCGCATCGAGTCGCTCACCGACATGCTCGGCGTCGCGCTCGCCAACGCCGAGCTGGTGGAGACGCTGCGCCAGGCGGAGTGGCGCTTCCGTACGCTCTTCCGCGCCGCCCCCGACGCGGTCCTCACGGTGCTCCCGAGCGGCCGCGTGCGCGAGGCGAACGACGCGGTGCGCGAGATCGTCGGGCTGGATCCGGCGCAGGTCGTCGGCCGGCCGTTCGCGAGCCTCGTGCGCGCCGAGGACCGGCCGGCGCTCGACGAGGCGCTGCGCCGCGCCCTCGCCGGCCGGCCGGCGCGCCTCGAGGTGCGCTGCCTGCGCCAGCTCCCGCCCGGCGGCTCGGAGTCCACCGCCGCGGCCGGCGTCGTCGGCGAGGTCGAGGAGCGCGTCGTCGCGCTCGCCGCCAGCCGCCTCCCCGAGGCCGACCCGCCGACGGTGCTCGTCATCGCCCGCGACACGACCGCCGAGCGCGAGATGCGGGCGCGACTCATGGAGACCGAGCGTCTCGCCGCCGTCGGCGAACTCGTGGCCGGCGTGGCGCACGAGGTCAACAACCCGCTCTCGAGCATCAGCGCCTTCGCCCAGCTCCTGCTCCGCGACGGCGGCCTCAGCCAGGTCCAGCGCGAGTCCGTGGACGTGATCCGCAGCGAGACGGTGCGCGCGAGCCAGGTGGTGAAGGACCTCCTCGCCTTCGCCCGGCGCAGCGAGCCGCAGCGCGAGCCGGTGGACCTCAATGACCTGGTGGAGCGCACGCTCCGGCTGCGCGGCTACCAGCTCACGGCGAGCAACGTCGAGGTCGTGCTCGATCTCGCCCCCGACCTCCCGGCGGTGATGGGCGACGCCCGGCAGCTCCAGCAGGTGATCCTCAACCTCGTCACGAACTCGATCCAGGCGATGTCGGGGCAGGGCGGATCGCACCACGGCACGCTGCGCGTGACGACGCGCGCCGTGCCGCGCGGCGCCCCCGCCCGCGCGGCCGACGGCGCGGGCGCAGGCGCGGCCGACGTGCGGATCGAGGTGGCCGATACCGGACCGGGGATCCCGGCCGGCGCCCGCCCGCACGTCTTCGAGCCCTTCTTCACGACGAAGCCGGAAGGGGAAGGGACGGGGCTCGGCCTCAGCGTCAGCTACGGCATCGTGAGCGCGCACGACGGCCGGCTGGAGCTCGCCGAGACGTCGTCGCGCGGCACCCGCTTCGTCGTCACGCTGCCGGCGGCGCCCGACGGGTCGGACGCCGAACGCGCGAAGGAGGCGGCGCCGGCCGCCCCGCGATCCCCGCTCGCCGGCCTGCGCCTGCTCTTCGTCGACGACGAGCCCTCGCTGCGCAGCGGCATGCTGGCGTTCGGCCGCCTCCGCGGCTTCAGCGTCGTCACCGCCGACGAGGGACGCGCCGCGCTCGAGGCGGTGCAGCGCACGGCGTTCGACGCCGTGGTGTGCGACCTCCGCATGCCGGGCATGGGAGGACACGCCTTCCACGACGCGCTCCTGCAGGAGCGCCCCGGCCTCGCCCGCCGCACGGTGTTCATCACCGGCGACGTCGTCGGCACCACCGCCCGCCCCAGCCCCGCCTCGCGCCAGCCGACGCTGACGAAGCCGTTCAGCTTCGAGAAGCTGGAGGAGGCGCTGGTGGCGGTGATCCGGAGCTGAGTGCGCGTACGCGGCCGGGAGCGCTAGGCGCCCGGCGCCAGCGTCGGAGTCTCGAGCCCGAAATAATCCCTGCACGCCCTCGTCACGCTCCCCCACTCCAGCGCCGGCGCGTGGCCGTCGAACCGCGCCTCCCACACCACCTGCCGGAAGAGATCGCGTGGGAAGCAGGGACGCAGGGGCTGCCGCAGCTCCGCCGTGAGATAGTCCACGAGACGGTCCACGGTCGGCGCGTCGTAGGGAACACCGAGCTGCTCGCAGACGCCGCGCGCGATGAGGTGGAACTGCTCGCGCGTCGCGTAGCCGACCTCGATCTTGTTCTGGATGCGGCGCAGGAACGCCTCGTCCTTGATCCCGTCGCCGCCGAGCGAGAAGCCGGTCGCGGGGTCGAGGTTCGTCGAGAACACCACGAGCACGTCGAACGGGATCTCGAGCTTCTTGCCGCCCACCATGTTCAGGAAGTCCACCCGCCGCTCGAGCGGCACGATCCACCGGTTCAGCAGCTCGTCGGGCCGGATCCGCTGGCGGCCGAAGTCGTCGATGATCAGCACGCCGTTGTTGGCCTTCATCTGCAACGGCGCCGTCCCGAAGCCGCCGACCCTGTCGAACTTGAGGTCGAGCATGTCGATCGTCAGTTCGCCGCCGACGATCACGCGCGGCCGTTCGCAGAGGAGCCAGCGCCGGTCCACGTCGATCCCGGGCGGCTGCGCGACGGCGTTGTGCACCACGGGGTCGTAGACGGTGATGAGCTGCCCGTCGACCTCGACCGCGTACGGGACCCACACGGCGTCCTGGTACATGTTCGGGATGCGCTCGGCGAGCGCCGTCTTCCCCGTCCCCGTCGGCCCGTGGAGGACGAGCGACGTCCCGGAGACCACGGCGACGCCGATCTGGCGCATCGTCGTCTCGGTCAGCACGAGCTGCGCGAACGCCCGCCGCACGTCCTCGGGCCCGATCGCCACCGACGAGACGCTCTGCTCGCCGACCCGGGCGATGTAGTCCTCGAGCGAGACGGGCGCCTTGCCGACGTACTTGTTGTGGCCGAGCGCCTGCTGCGCCCGCGCCCGCCCCTCCCCGGTCGGGCCCACGCGCCGCGCCGGCCCGTCCATGCCGCGGACCTCGCAGAGCTGCGCCTTGCGCAGCCGCTGGGACAGCTCGTCGGCGTTGTGGTGCGAGATGCCCATGCGCTCGGACAGCTCGCGCACGTTGAGCTCACCCTCGGTGAAGATGTGCTTCAGCGCGAGCTCCTCGAGCAGGCTCTTGCGGACGCCGAGGTCGTCGAGACCGCGCGGCGGGGCGGAGAGCGGCGTGGTGATCGTGGCGGTGGACAGCACAGCGGACGCCTCGGTGTGGGACGGGGGTTGGCCGGCTCGGCTTCCGTGGTTATGAACCCTCGCCGGACTCACGTCAAGGCGGGTCCGCGCGCCCCGCCCGCCGCCGGTCCCCGCCCTGGCCATCGCCGCCACCACATGCCCCGCCGGGCCGCGCGCCGCGACCCCGCTCGCGACCCGTCGGCCCTCCCCGACTCGGCGCGCCTCACGAGCGCCCGGATCCACGGCATGGCGATTGACTGCAGAGTGTGAGAGGGGCGAGGATCGGCGGCGGACGGCGGCCTATCGCGGTTGGCAGTTTTCAGTTGCCAGTTGGCAGTAGACAGTTTCCGCCTGGCACTGCCTACTGCCTACTGCCTACTGCCTACTGCCCACTGCCCACTGCCCACTGAAAACTGCCAACCGAAAACTGCCAACCGCCATCCGCCAACCATTTCCCATTACCTTCCCTGACCATGTCCGACTCCCTCCGCGCCCTGCTCGATTGCGCCATCGACTACGCCGGGCTCTTTCCCCCCGCGCGACTCGACATGGCCGCCGCCGTAGCGGCATTCGCCGAGTACAGGGCGGGGGAGCACGCGTGGGCGCTCGGCCGCTTCGTCGTCCCCGTCGCGCGGCTCGAGGAGTTCGAGGGCGCGGCCGCGCCGCACCTCGCGGCGGAGGACGAGGAGGGCACCGCGCGTGGCGGCAAGCTCGCGCCGCGCACCGCGCCCTGGCGCCTCAGCGCGATCGCCGGCACCGACCCCGAGGCCGATGCCGCCGCGGTGCTCCGCTTCAACGCGCGCCACGCCACCGGCCAGCGAGTGGACGCGATCGTCGATAGCGTCGAGGCCCGGGCGGAGTCGCCGGCCGACGTCGGGCGCGTCGCGCGCGCCCTCGGCGGCGGTGGGACGCAGACCTTTGTCGAGCTGTCGGCGGGTGGGGACCCGCGCCCGCTGATCGAGGCGGCGCGCGCCTGCGCCCTCCGCGCCAAGGTGCGCACCGGGGGAACGACCCCCGACGCCTTTCCCGCGCCCGACGATCTCGCGCGCTTCATCGTCGCCTGCGCGACGGACGGGCTGCCGTTCAAGGCGACCGCCGGCCTGCACCACGCGCTGCGCGGCGCGCACCGCCTCACGTACGAGCCCGTCTCGCCCTCGGCGACGATGTTCGGGTTCGTGAACGTCTTCCTCGCCGCCGCCTTCGCGCACGACGGGGCGACGGAAGGCGACGTCGCCCGCCTCCTCGACGAGGCCGACCCCGCCGCCCTCTCCTTCGACGACGCCGGCGCCGCCTGGCGCGGCCGCGCCATCTCCACCGAGTCGATCTCCCGCGCCCGCCGCGAGACGATCCTGTCGTTCGGGTCGTGCTCGTTCACGGAGCCGGTGGAGGAGCTGCTCGCGATGGGGCTTCTGTAAAGGCGGAGGAGCCTAAGAGCAGTTGGCGGTAAGACGTCACAGAAGCGCAGTTGGCAGTAGGAAGTTGGCAGTTGGTAGTTGTCAGTTCGCGGTGCACCGCCGACTCCGGGCCACCAACCGACCACTGCTCACTGACAACTACCAACTCACAACTGCCAACTGCTCTTCTGTCCGCCGTTCGCCAACTGCTCTTCTGTCGACTTCCTCCTCCCGATCGACGACCGTCAATTTCTCCCACCGCCCGCATTCCCAGCGTCATTCTTTCCCCTCGACGATGACCTCCACCCACGACCCTTCCCTCCGTAGCTGGATCTCCTCGGCCAACGCGTCCGACGTCGACTTTCCGCTCCAGAACCTCCCGTTCGGCGTCTTCCGCCGCGCGGGCACGGGTGAGGCGCGGCGCGTCGGGGTCGCGATCGGCGACCAGGTGCTCGACGTCGGCGCCTGCGTGCGCGCCGGGCTGCTGCGCGGGGCCGGGGCCGAGGCGTGCGACGGGGCGGCGTCGCTCAACGCGCTCATGTCGGCGGGGGGCGCGGCGTGGAGCGAGCTGCGGACGCAGCTCTCCGCGCTGCTCCGCGCGGACACGCCCGAGGGGGCGCGCGCCGAGCCGCTCGCGGCGCGCCTCCTCGTCCCAATCGCCGGAGCAGAGCTCTTCGTCCCCGCCGAGGTCGGCGACTACACCGACTTCTACGCGTCGGTGCACCACGCGACGAACGTCGGCAGCATGTTCCGTCCCGACAACCCCCTCCTCCCGAACTACAAGTACGTCCCCATCGGCTATCATGGCCGCGCGTCGTCGCTCGTCGTCAGCGGCGCGCCGGTGCGGCGGCCGGCGGGGCAGCGCAAGGGAGCGAGCGACGCGGCGCCCGTCTTCGGCCCCTCGCGGTTGCTCGATTACGAGTGCGAGGTCGGCGCCTTCGTCGGGCCGGGCAACGCGCTCGGCGCCACGATCCCCATCGCCGAGGCGGAGCGGCACCTCTTCGGGCTCTGTCTCGTCAACGACTGGTCGGCGCGCGATCTCCAGACGTGGGAGTACCAGCCGCTTGGCCCCTTCCTCGCCAAGAGCTTCGCCACTACCGTCTCCCCCTGGGTGGTGACCGCCGCGGCGCTCGAGCCGTTCCGCGTGCCCGCGTACGAGCGCCCCGCCGGCGACCCCGCGCCACTCCCTTACCTCGACGACGCGTCCGACCGCGCGCGCGGCGGCGTCGCCCTCACGCTCGAGGTGTGGCTCGCCTCGCGCGCGATGCGCGACCGCGGCCTGGCGCCGGTGCGCCTGTCGCGCAGCGACTTCTCGGGCATGTACTGGACGCTCGCCCAGATGCTCACCCACCACGCGAGCAACGGCTGCAACCTCCGACCCGGCGACCTGATCGCCAGCGGGACCGTCTCCGGCGCCACGAAGGACGCGCGCGGCTGTCTCCTCGAGCTCACCTGGCGCGGCGCCGAGCCGATCACGCTCCCCACTGGCGAGACGCGCACCTTCCTCGAGGACGGCGACGAGGTGGTGATGAAGGGATACTGCGAGCGGGAGGGGACGCGGCGGATCGGGTTCGGGGAGTGTCGCGGAGTGGTCGGCGGGGGGGCGGGCTAAGGGGCGAGGGGGAAACAGGAACCGGGAATCGGGAATCGGGAACCGGGCACTGTGGTCGGTCGGGCATCCGTGCGCCACGAGCCAGCTCGCGATGGCGTTCTGAGTGATGAGTGATGAGTTGTGAGTGACGGGGAGTGGCGCGCCCGGCGCGCACCGCGACCCCGCCGGATCATGGCGTCCCGGAGCGCGGCGCCCGCCCCGCGCGACGCCCGCCGCCCGGCGCGCTACTCACGACTCACAACTCACAACTCATCACTCACGACGGCGTCACGCATCCCTCCAAGCAGTAGGGGCGACCGACCGAGGAGCGTCCCGGCAAGCTCCCGCCCCCCGCACGCCGCCCCTCGCATTTGCATCCCGCCGTCCCGCCCGTAGTTTAGCCTCATGCCCACCCTCTTCCCCCGCCACTCCGTCGACTGGAAGATCGAGGAGCCCGCGTCGTTCCGGCGGCTCACGCTCTCGCTGGTCGAGACGGCGTTGCTCACCGGCGTCGTGCTGCGGCTGCTGCGCGTGCTCCTGCGCGCGGAGGTCGGCGCGAGCTGGCTGTCGCTGGCGGTGTACGTGGTCACGATCGCCGTCGTCCTCTGCCTCGCCGCCACCGCGCACCTCAGCAACTACCCGGTGCGGCAGTGGCTCTGGCGCGCTCCCGCCTTCGCGGCGCTGGCGACCGCCGCCGAGATGGTGCTCAGCCTCGCGCTCATCGCGCTGCACCGCGAGCAGTGGGGGACGGGGCGCGCCGACTTCCACGACTGGCCCACGATGGCCGCGTACACGCTGCTCTTCCGACTCGCCGCGGTCTGCGTCTTCGCCCTCGCCCTCGCCGCCGTCGTCCAGACGGTGCGCTTCTTCCTCGTCAGGCACGAGCACCGCGAGAGCACGCTCGCCGCGGTGCACGAGGAGCGGATGCGCGAGGAGGCGGCGGCGCGCGAGAGCTGACGCGGTGCCGGGGATGGGGGATCGGGAGCGGGGTCGTCGCCCCTACGCCCGCCGCTCCTCCGGCGGCGAGCGCGCGGCGAGCATCTTCTCCGGCCGCCCCCTCGACCGCGACGAGCGCGTCCTCATCGCCCTCACCATCGGCGTCGCGGCGGCGATCGGCGCGCTCCTCGTCTTCATCTCCGAGCCGCGCTTCGCCGCCAAGGACTTCACCTATCCGTGGCGCGCGGCGCGGGCGCTGCTCGCCGGCCTCGACCCGTATCGGGTGATCCGCCCCACCGGGCCGTACCCGTTCGAGAGCTACTTCCCGTACCCGCTCCCGGCGGCGCTCGTCGGCGTCCCCTTCGCCCCGCTCCCGGCGGCCGTCGGCGGCGCGCTCTTCTTCGGCCTCTCGTCCGGCGCCCTCGCCTACGCCCTCACGCGCGACGGCATGGGGCGGCTCTGGCTCTTCTGCAGCCCGTCGTTCGCGATGGCCGCGGCGCTCGGGCAGTGGTCCCCCCTCGTGATGGCCGCCGCCCTGGTCGCGCCGCTCGGCTGGGCGCTCGCCTGCAAGCCGACGCTCGGCGCCGCGCTCTTCCTGTACCGGCCGTCGTGGCGCGCGCTCTGGATGGGGCTCGTCTTCGTGGCGCTCTCGCTCCTGATCCTGCCGCGCTGGCCCCTGGAGTGGCTCGAGGCGACGCGCCACGTGCCGCACCACTTCGCCCCCGTCCTGCGCCCCTTCGGCGCGCTGGCGCTGCTGGCGCTCGTCCGCTGGCGGGCGCCCGAGGGGCGGATCGTGGCGGCCATGAGCCTGGTGCCGCAGAACCTCTACTTCTACGACCAGCTTCCGCTCTGGCTCGCGGCGCGCTCGGGGTGGGCGGGAGCCGCCCTCACCGCCACGAGCTGGCTGGCGTTCGTGGCGGTACGGCTGAGCTGCGACGACCCCCACTTCTGCGGGCGCGAGGCCGAGCCGTGGGTGATCGCCCTGCTCTACCTGCCGGCGGTGGCGATCGTCCTGTTCGAAGGGCGCCACCGCCCCCCGGCCGACGCCGGCGCAACCCCGGCGGGCGCCGCCCTCCACGAGCGTCCCGCCGCCGGCTCGGTTGCGACCGTACGCCCGGAGGGGTAACGTAGCGTCGATCCGCCGCCGCTCCGCAACGCGGCATGGTCGAGTCACTCCACGATCGAGGCACCGTAGCACCGTTCAGGCGCGACGCCGCGCTCGGCCCGCAGCTCTCCGAGGCGCCATGCACCACCGCCTGCTCGTCCCGGCCCTCCTCGCCGCCACCCTTCTCGCGGCGGGCACCCCGGCACACGCCCAGCTCCGCGTCGACCCCGGCGTCGTGATCGATGGAAAGGTCGTCCTCCGCGTGTACGTCACGCTGCACGACGACAGCTATCCCTACGCGCCGGTGACCGGCCACCGCATGACCGTCATCGGGCCGAACGCCGATACGACCGTCGCCCGCACCGACGACGCCGGCACCATCACCCTCCTCGTGCCGCCCGGCGACTACCGCCTCATCTCGACGCGGGCGGTGCGCTGGCACGGGGCGCTCTACCGGTGGGACTTCGTGACCCGAGTGCGCCCCGACATGCGCGTCGTCGACCTCGAGCCGCGCAACGCCCTGCGCGAGAGCGGATCATCCGCCGCCCTCTCCCCCGCCGTCTTCCGCCCCTCCCCCTAGCGGCCGCCCACCCGGCGGCACACCCGCGTCACGCACCCGCCGCACGCACCCGCGAACAGACGAGGAGGCTCGCCATGCAGGTGACGGTCACTCGCGAGATCGGGCGGCTGTTCGACGCGCCGCAGTTCATCGACTGGCTCCAGCACTCCCCCGTCCCGCGCTGGGTCGTGCTCGGCGTCGCGGTGCTCGGCGTCGGCGCGAGCCTGTCCCGCCGCAGCCCGCAGACGGGAGGGACGAGCCTCGGCGGCGTCGCCCTGGCCGTCTGGCTCGTCGTCCTCGGCGCGCTGGTGTTCGTGCTCTGGCGCTCCGGGGTGCAAAGGCTCATGTGAGGGGTGGCGAGAGAAGAGCAGTTGGTCGACAGAAGAGCAGTTGGCAGTCGTCAGTTGACAGTTGGCAGTGAGCAGTCGTGGGTAGGCGGCCCGGAGGCGGGGGGGTGGAGCGTGAATGGTGCGAGGGGAGGGGGCGGGGCGGCGCGGGGCGGCGTCCGGTGTGCTGCGAGCCCGTGAGGGACGGCCAACTGTCCGCCACGAGCCAGCTCGCGATGGCGTTCTGAGTTATGAGTGATGAGTTTTGAGTGACGGGTAGTGGCGCGCCCAGCGGCCACCGCGACCCCGCCAGTTCGGGGCGTCCCAAAGAAGCGAGCCCCGCCCCGCGGTACGCCCGCCGCCCCGCGTGATACTCACGACTCACAACTCACAACTCAAAGCTCACGACGGCGTCACGCATCCGTCCCACCGGTAGGGGCGACCGTCAGAGGTGCGTCCCGAGGCCGTTTTCGCCTCTGCCCGTTCTATATTCCCTCATGCGCCACAACAACAAACAGCTCATCGTCGTCGGCGACCGCGTCCTCGTGAAGATCGAGGAGGGAGAGGACCGCACCAAGGTCGGGCTCTACCTCCCGCCCTCGGCGCTCGACAGCCAGGCCGTGCAGGGCGGAAAAATCGTCGCAACCGGGCCCGGCCTTCCCATGCCCGACCTCTCCGCCGACGCCTCCGACGAGCCCTGGCGAACCACCGGCCGCCGCGAGACGCGCTTCGTCCCCATGCAGGCGCGCGCCGGCGACTACGCCCTCTTTTTCCGCAAGGCCGCGGTCGAGATCACCTTCGAGCACGAGCGCTACCTCGTCGTGCCGCAGACCGCGATCCTCGCCCTCGTGCGCGACGACGAGGGGCACGAGCCGGACGATTACGGGTACTGAATGTCAGTCGCCGGCCGCCAGCGGCCGGCCGCCAGACCTGATCCCGACCAGACACAGGAGTCCTGCATCATGTACGATGAACGCTTCGTCACGCCCATGCGCCAGGAGCTCACCCGCCTCGGCGTCGAGGAGATGCGCACCCCGAGCGAGGTGGACGCCCGCCTCGGCGAGGCCAGGGGAACGACGCTCGTCGTCGTCAACTCAGTGTGCGGCTGTGCGGCGCGCAACGCCCGCCCCGCCGTCGCCCGCGCCCTCCAGCACCAGGTGACCCCCGACGCGAAGACCACCGTCTTCGCCGGCCAGGACGGCGACGCCACCGAGCGCGCCCGTAGCTACTTCACCGGCTACGCGCCCTCGTCGCCCCAGATCGCCCTCCTCAAGGAGGGCAAGATCGTCTTCATGCTCGAGCGCTGGCAGATCGAGGGACGGAGCGCCGACGAGATCGCCGCCGACCTCACCGGCGCCTTCGACCGCTACTGCGCCAGCACTGCTAGCACTGCCAGCACTGCCGCCGGCGCCGCCGGCGCGAGCGGCGCGACGGCCTGACCGGCGCGCGCTCGTTAGGGTAGCGGCCCGGGTTCGTCCCGGATCGCACGGCAGGGGCCGGTCGCGAGACCGGCCCCTGCTCGCGTTCTACCCGCCGCTCGAGCTCGCCCCCCGCCGCCTGCCCTCCGACCTCACCCTCGGCACACACTCTGCAACCAGAGAGGCCACCCTTGTGGAGCACCCTTCTGGAGGAT
>JBJMNL010000264.1:0-20289 GCA_045804285.1 Gemmatimonadaceae bacterium | reverse complement strand
CGCGGGCGGCGCGGGCGGCGCGCCGGCTCGGGGGCGCGCTCGGCGACGGCGGCCGCCGGCCGCGAGGTGCGGGCGGCGAGCCACTCGTCGAAGGTCGGGATGCCAGCCGGCGCCGGAGCCGGAGCCGGTGCGGGGTCGGGCGCGGGCATCGAGGAGGCCGACGGGTCGGGGGCGTCCGCGAGGCGCCAGCGCCCGTCGGCGCAGCGCGCGAACTCGGGGCGCCCGCCGAGCATCGCCTCCGCCATCTGCTCGGCGAGACGCGGCGGCGTCGCCGGCTGCTGGCAGACGTCGCGGACGAGCGTCGCCGGGTCGGCCGGACCACCGGCCAGGTAGTCGCGCGCGCGCTCGGCGAGGAGCGTGTCGCCCGGATACGCCTGGATCCCTGAAAAAGCCTTCACGCGATGTCAGTCGGTTCGGTGCGGGTGCCGGGAGGTGCGGGCGGCGCGGCGGCGCCGCGGGAACGAGGGGCATGGTACCGCGTCCCGGCCGCGGCGTTCCGCCGCCGGGAGCCGGATGGAGCGCGGCGCGCGGGCGCCACGGCGCCCGCGCTCAATCCCACGGGTCGTCCCGCACGACGGGACAGGTCATGCAGCGGGGACCGCCGCCGCCACGCACGAGCTCGCTTCCCTCGAAGGTGAGCACCGCGCGGTCGCCGTCGGCGATCTGCTGCTCCCCCGTCAGGAATGCTACCGAGTTGACGATGCGGAAGCCCATCTTTTCCATCTCGCGCAGCGTCGCCTCGTTGCGCGCGTAGGAGGTGACGAGGCCCGGGCGCATCGCCGCGAAGTTGCACCCCGAGGCCCACTGCTCGCGCTCCTGCACGATGCGGCGCTCGCCGCCGCAGAAGATCGGCTCCATGGCCAGGTCGCAGGCGCGCAGCGCCGTGAAGATGTTCGGCATCTCCTTCATCTGCGTCTGCCCCTTGCGCCAGTGCAGGATCGGGAGCCGCTCCGGCCCCACGAAGTGCGGCGGGTAGACGACGCACAGCTCGCGGTCCACCTGGGTGAAGATCATGTCGAGGTGGATCGCCGTGTTCTCGGCGGGCATCACGACCACGATGACGTTCGTGATCGTCGTGCTCGCGAAGAGCAGCGTCGCCAGGTGGTCGATCGCCGCCGGGCTCGATCGCTCGCTGAAGCCGATCATGATCGTGTCGCGCCGCAGCGGGTGGACGTCGCCCCCCTCGAGCGTGTGATTGAGGCGGCGCTCCATGGAGCCGTCGTAGAGGATCCCCGCGTTCGAGAGCAGCGGGTGGTACATGAAGAGCGACTTCATCAGCAGCTCCTCCGTCCACCGGATGCCGTGGCGCATCGACCCGATGAGCACGTGGTCGATGATCCCCATCGCGACGTCGCGCGTGAAGAAGAGGTTGGGGAGGGGCGGCAGGGTGTAGCCGCACTCGTTCAGCGTCCGCGCGAGCGGTCCCGGGTCCTCCTCCCGTCCCTCGATCAGGAGCTTGACCAGCTCCTCGCCCGGGCGCTCCGAGAGCTCGCGGGCGAGCGGCTCGTAGGGGACGACGTCCATCGCCTCGCGGCTGAGGAGCTCGCGCACCTCGGGGTTCGCGACGACGTCGGCGAGGAGGGCGGCGACGTAGTGGACCTTCGCGAAGCGCTCGAGGATGGCGACGAAGCGGCGGTGCTCGCGGCGCGCGGTGGCCACGTCGATGATGTCGTCGTACAGGTAGTCCACCCGCGTGCTCGGCGTCACGGCCATCAGCTCGGGCCCCGGTGTGTGCACCAGGACCTCGCGGAGGTGGCCGATCTCGGAGCTGACGTGGACGGGCATGGGGCCAAGATAACGATCCGGCTCGCGGGTCGGTGAGGGCGGGGCCGGGCATCTGTTCAAGGCGCGGCTCGGCATGTACCTTGTGAAGAAATTCACAAGCCCCCGCCCCGTGAAACGCATCTCAGACTCGGCCGTCCGCCGCCTCTCCATCTACCTGCGCTTCCTGGAGGAGTTCGAGGCGCGTGGGCTGACGACGGTCTCGAGCGACGAGCTCGCGAAGCGCGGCGGCACGACCTCCGCCCAGGTCCGCAAAGACCTCTCCTTCTTCGGCTCCTTCGGCAAGCGCGGCCTGGGCTACTCCGTGCCGGAGCTGCTCACCAAGCTGCGCGAGATCATGGGGCTCGGGCGGGAGTGGCGGGTGTACATCATCGGCGCCGGCAAGATCGGCGCGGCGCTCGCCCAGTACCGCGGCTTCCGCCAGCGCGGATTCCGCGTCGTCGGCGTCTACGACAACAGCCCCGCGGTCATTGGCCGCACCCGCGACGGCCACGTGGTGCGCGACATGGCACACCTCCCGCACGACGCCCTCCGCGAGCGCCCGGAGATCGCGGTGCTCACCATACCCGGCGAGGACGCGCAGCGGGTGGTGGACGAGGTGGTGGCGGCCGGTATTCGCGGCATCCTCAACTTCGCCCCGGCCCAGCTCCACGTCCCCCCCACCGTCATGCTCAAGAACGTCAACATGGCGATGGAGCTCGAGGGGCTCTCCTTCTCGCTCACGAACGCCGAGAACAACGGCGGCGACCGGGAGCGCAACCGCGGGGACGAGGTCGAGGACTAGCGGGCGGAGCGACGGGGCGCGCGAACCGAGGGCCGCGCCCCCGCTCTAGCGTTCGCCGCTCCCCGCCTGCAGCGCTCGCAGCGCGCCGAGCAGGCGCGCGAAGTCCGCCGGCGACAGTGTCTCCGGGCGCGCGTCGGGATCGACGGCGGCGGCGCGGAGGGCCTCTTCGGCCGCTTCGGGGCCGAGCGCGGCCACCGTGCGCACCACGCGTCGCATCTGCTTGCGGCGCAGGCCGAAGACGCTCTGCACGAAGGCGCGGAAGCGCTCCTCGTCCTCCGGCGCGACCACGGGCTCCGCCAGCGGTGTCACGCGCACCACCGCCGATTCCACCTTGGGCGGCGGGGAGAACGCACCGCGTGGGACGCGGAAGAGCAGCTCGGCGCGCGCCACGGCCTGGACGTTGACGCCGAGCGCGCCGTATTCCTTCCCACCGGGGAGCGCCGCGAGACGCTCGGCGACCTCGAGCTGCACCAGGTACACCGCGCGCGAGGGGCGCGGGCGGCGCAGGGCGTGGAAGAGGATCGGCGTCGTGATGTAGTACGGCACGTTGCCGGCGAGCACGAAGTCGCCGCCGTCGGCGAGCGTCGCGAGGTCGGTCTGGAGGACGTCGCGCTCCACGATCGTGACGCGCGGGTCGCCCGCGTACCGCTCGCGGAGGATGCCGGCGAGCGCGCGGTCGAGCTCCACGGCGACCAGCCGCCCCGCGCGCTCCACGAGGAGCTCGGTGAGCGCCCCGCGTCCCGGGCCGATCTCGATCACCGTCTCCGTGCCGGTGAGCTCGAGGGAGTCGGCGATGCGCTCGAGGATGCGCCGGTCGTTGAGGAAGTGCTGGCCGAGCCGCTTGAGCGTCGGCGGGTAGCGGCCGGGCGCGGTCGGGCGGCGGGGCGGGCGCGGCGGGGGGGGCACCGCTAGCTGCGGAGGATGACGAGCGTCAGGTCGTCGCGCAGCGGCACGTCGCCGGTGTGCTGGGCGAGCGTCAGGAAGACGCGGTCGACGATCGACTGCGGCGACTCGGCGCGGTGCTGGCGGACGACGTCGAGCACCGCCTGCTCGCCGAGGCGGCTCCCCATGCGGTTGCGCGCGTCGCTGATCCCGTCCGTGAAGAGCAGCAGGAGGTCCGACCCCGACGTCCAGCGGCGCGCCGACGCGGCCGGCGGCGAGTCGCTCATCCCCAGCGGCGGGTCGAGCGCCGGAAGGCGCTCCACCGCGCCGTCGTCGGTCACGTGGAAGGCGTGGGGGTGGCCGGCGTTGGCGTAGCGCAGCTCCCCGATCTCGCGGTCGATCACGCCGTAGAACGTCGTGATGAACATCTCCGTCGAGTTCAGCTCGTCGCGCATCGAGACGAGCAGGGCGTTGAGCGCCTCCGCCGGGTCGCTCGTCGTGCGCGCGTGAATCGCCGACGCGCTCATCGCGAGCGCCATGATGAGCGCCGCGCGGTAGCCGTGGCTCGAGACGTCGCCGATCATCACGCCGGTCCGCTCTCCCTCGAGGCGGAAGAGGTGGTAGAAGTCCCCGCCCACGCTCTCCGCCGGCACGACCCGCGCGGCGACGTTCGCCTCCGGCGCCACGATCCGCGCGCTCGGGAGGAGCTTCATCTGGAGGTCGTGCGCGAGCTGCATCTCCTGCACCAGCCGGCTCTGGGCGAGCGAGTTGCGCACGAGGCGGGTGTTCTGGATCGCGGTCGCGATCTGCGTGGCGATCGCGGCGACCAGCTTCTGGTCCCCGGCGGTGAAGGTCTGCCCGGAGCGGCGGTCGGAGAGGTTCAGCACGCCCAGCGGCTCGCCGCCGTCGGGCGTCGTCCAGAGGATCGGCACCGAGAGCATGGTGCCGCGCCGGTAGAGCTGCTCGGCGGGGCAATTCATGTCGTCGGGCTCGACGATCATCGGATGCTGGGTGCGGAAGACGCGCGCCGAGACGCTGCACTCGTCCGAGGTGTCGATCGGCGGGGCGTCCTCGGGGCGCACGCCGAGCGCGGCGACCACCTGCAGCGTGTCGGTGACGCGGTCGTGGACGAGGATCGACGCCTTGCGCGCGCCGACGGTCTCCGAGATCTCGGTGAGGATCGCCGGCGCGGCCTCCTCGAGGTTCACCGTGCGTCCGAGAATGTCGCTGATCGCGTAGAGGAGGTTGATCTCCTCGTAGCGGTCGGCGAGCTCGCTCGCTGCGTGCTCCACCTCGAGCGCCGACTGCATGTACTGCGCGACGACGGGGAGGAGGAACTTCACGTAGCGGGCGAGAGGCTGCGTGCCGCCGGGCGGGCACGGCCCCACCGTGAGCCAGGCGCGCCGCGGGCCCGGCACGGTCGCGACGAGCATCGGCCCGTCGGGGGTCGTGAGCTCGCGCGTCGCCCCGAGCCCCTCGGGGAGCTGGTCGGCGGGCGGCCGGTGCGGCGTGGGCGAGGCGACGGCGTCGGCCACGAGCGCGCCGTCGGGGCGCGGCTGGGTCCAGACGGCCGAATCGCATCGCGTGGCCTCCCGGAACGCCTGCAGGACCACGCCGAGCTCTTTCATCCGCGCTTCAGCGTCAGTCGAACGACGTTGCCGTTGTCGCTGAAGCGCTCGACCCGGTCCATCAGCCGGCGCATCAGGTAGAGGCCGCGGCCGTCCTCGCGGGCGAGGTTCTCGGGGGCGGTCGGGTCCTTCATGCAGCGGTCGAAATCGAAGCCCATCCCCTCGTCGGCCACTTCCATCACGAGCTCGCGCTCGTCCACCTGCGCGCGGACGCGAACGTGCTTCCGCCGGTCGTCGCCGTTGCCGCGCAGGATGGCGTTGGAGAGCGCCTCGCTGAGCGCGACGGGGACGTTCAGCGCGCACTGCCGCGACGGGTACGAGAAGTCCTCGCACTGCCGGATGACGATGCCGACGACGCGCTCGATGAAGCTCACGTCGCTCGGGAAGTCGAACTCGAGGCTCACGCGGAGTCGCCCGGGAGCGGTGGCGCCGTTGTGCTGCGCGGCCGACGCGGCGACTTCGACGAGCGGGGCGGCGACCCCCTCCGGGCCGAAGGCCGCCGTCTGCTGTGCGGCGGGTCGATGTTGGGCGTTGGCCGCGTTGGCCGCGTTGGTCGCGTTGGCGGCGCCGGACGCCGCGCTGGCGCCCGATCCCGTCGCGCCCGGCGTCGCGCTGCCGGAGCCGGCCGAGCCGCCGGGCGCGCCATTTCCCGGGTCGGCGCCGTTCGAGGCGCCCCCAGCTGCGTGGTGGTCCATATCCTCCTTTACATGCGAGACGGCGCAGCGCGGCGGGTGGGGTGCCGTGCTACGCCGAGCGCCATCGGTACCGTCCGCCGGAACCGTCGTTCGATCGCGGGAACGCGCGCGGGGCGCGGACGGCGCGCGCCGCCCCGCCCCGCGCGTCCGGCGTCAGAAGCTCTCGAGGGCGCGCTCGCGCGTGTCCGCGATCTGGAAGAGGGTGTCGAGCTTTGTCAGCTCGAAGAGGGTCTTGAGGTCGTCGTTCAGGTTGGCCAGGCGCAGCTCCCCCCCCTGCTCGCGGATCTTCTTCGACAGCGAGACGAGCACCCCGAGGCCGGAGCTGTCGATGTAGCCCGTCTGGCTGAAGTCGATCAGGAACTTCTTCTCGCCCTTCTCCAGCTCGTCGAGCACCTTCTGTTTCAGCTCCTGACGGTTCCCGACGATGAGCTGTCCTTCCACGTCCACCACGACGATCTCTCCCTGCTTCTTGATCGAGAAGCTCATTTCCCTTTCTCCCAGCGGGGCCTGTGCCCGTCTGACGTGTACGCGGGGCCATGCGCCTGGAGCGCGGTGATGGCCGCCACGTTGAAGATGTCCTCCGACACGGCGCCGCGCGAGAGATCACTACACGGCCGGGCCAGCCCCTGGACGATCGGACCGACCGCGCTCGCGCCGGCGAGGCGCTGCACCAGCTTGTACGCGAGGTTCCCCGCGTCGAGCGAGGGGAACACGAGCACGTTCGCGCGCCCGGCCACCGGGCTGTCCGGCGCCTTGCGCGCGGCGACGGACGCGACGAGCGCGGCGTCACCTTGCAATTCTCCGTCCACGACGAGGTCGGGCCGGCGCTCGCGCACCAGCTCGACCGCCTGCCGGACCCCCTCCACGCTCGGACCGGACCCGCTCCCGCGCGTGCTGAACGACAGCAGTGCCACGCGCGGCTCGTCGCCGACGATCCGGCGGCGGTCGTCGGCGGCCGCGATGGCGATGTCCGCCAGCTGTTCCGGCGTCGGGTACGGCACGACGGCGCAGTCTGTGAACGTCAGCACGCCCCCACCCTCCCCCGCCGCCCCGCCCCCGGTCAGCCCTTCCGCGGCCCCGCCGGCGGGCAGAACCATGTAGAACGAGCTCGAGACGGTGGCCACCCCCGGCTCCGGCCCCACGAGCCAGAGGGCGGCCCGGAGGACGTCGGCGGTGGTGTGCGCCGCGCCGGCGACACAGCCGTCCGCCGCGCCGAGGGCCACCAGGGCGTCGGCGAAGTATAACGGAGTCGCAAGCAGGCGCGACGCCTCGGCGGCGCCCAGCCCCTTCCGCCCGCGGCGCTCGAGAAGGAGCGCCAGCGCCGCCGGCCGACGCGGATCGCTCGCCGGGTCCACCACCGTGGCGCCGGCGGCGTCCGCCGCGGCCCGGGCGGCGGCGTGCGACGCGGCACGCGCGGGGTCGAGGACGAGCACCGGCTCCACGACCCGCTCCGCGGCGAGCGCCCGCACGGCGTCGAGCGTCCGCTCGTCGGCGCTCTCCGGGAAGACGAGCCGGCGCCGGAGCGCCGCGGCGCGCGCCCGCGCGTCGCGCAGGAAGCCCGGCGCCGCGGGCGCGATCGCGGAGCGGCTCACCCCTTCCCGCCGAAGCGCTCGGCGAGGGCGTGAGCGACCTTCGGGTGCACGAGGCCGTCCACGTCGCCGCGGAACTGGGCCACCTGCCGGACGAGGCTCGAGCTGATGTAGGTCGTCTCCAGCGACGGCACCATGAACACCGTCTCGATCTCGGGGGAGAGGTGGCGGTTCATGAGCGCCATCTGGAACTCGTACTCGAAGTCGGAGACCGCGCGCAGCCCGCGGATCAGCAGCCGCGCGCCGATCTCGCGCGCGAAGTCCACCAGCAGCCCGTCGAACTTCCGCACCTCGATGCGCGGCTCGTCGCCGACGGCGGCGCGGATGAAGGCGATGCGCTCGTCGGCGGTGAACAGCGGCTGCTTGGCGGCGTTGGTCGCGACCGCCACCACGAGCCGCTCGGCGAAGTCGAGGCTGCGGTACATCAGGTCCTCGTGCCCGCGCGTGATCGGGTCGAAGCTCCCGGCGTAGATGGCGATCTTGGTCATCGGCGAAGTGCGAGGGTGGTCGGTCGGACGGCGTGCCGCGCGCCGGTCACTCGTCGGGCGCGCGAAAGAAGGTCACTGCGGTGCTGCCGTAGCGGCGCGTGTCGCCGCCGCCCGGCAGCGCGTCGCGCACCGGGTGCTCGACGCCGAGCAGCCGGGCGAAGGGCACCGCGAGCCACCGCTCGACGATGCGCTCGGCGATCCCGAGCTTGTACGGCGGGTCGGCGAACGCGACGTCGTAGGCGCCCGCCTCCAGCGCGGCGACGAAGCGAACCGCGTCGGCGCGGTGCACGACCGCTTCCTGCTGGCCGGCGCCGAGCGCGGCGATGTTGGCCCGGAGCGCGGTGAGGCTGGGCGCGGCGATCTCCACGAACTCGGCGCGCTCGGCGCCGCGCGACAGCGCCTCGAGCCCGAGCGCGCCCGAGCCCGCGCAGAGGTCGAGCACCCTGGCGCCGGGCAGGCTCGTGGCGACGATGCTCATCCACGCCTCGCGGACGCGGTCCCCGGTGGGCCGGACGACGTCTCCGGCCGGCGCCTTGATGACGCGCCCGCGCCACCGCCCGCCGACGATCCGCACCCGGTCCGGCCGCTGCTAGACGGCGCCGCCCGTGCCGCCCGCCCCCGCCGCGCCGCCCCGCAGGTCGGCGAGCTTGGCGACGAGGCGGCTCGCGCCGTTCCAGTCGTCGCGCTCGAGGCGGAAGGCGACGTCGACCACCGAGCCGTCGCGCAGCTCGAGCGCGCGGCCGCCCATCCCCCAGCCGATCGCCTCGAGCTCGCCGCGGGAGGTGCCCAGCCGCAGCTTGAGCCCGTCCTGCCCGACCAGGCGCGGCGCGCCGACGAGGCGTACTCCGCGCGCGACGAGCACCGGCGACGGGTTCCCCATCCCGAAGGGCTCGAAGTGGCGAAGCAGCGACTCGAGGTCGGCGCTCGCGTCGTCGATGGCGATCTCGAGGTCGATGCGCATCTCGGGGACGAGGTCGGCCGCGGTGAGCCGCTCGCGCGCCACCTGGTTGAAGCGCTCGGCGAACGCCTGTACCTGGTCGGCGGCGATCGTGACGCCGGCCGCCGAACGGTGGCCGCCGAAGCGACGGAGGAGGTGGCGACACTCGCCGAGCCCCCCGTGCAGGTCGAACGCCGGGATCGAGCGCCCCGAGCCCTTCCCCTCGTCCCCGTCGAGCGCGATCAGCACGGCCGGCCGTCCGGTCTCCTCGACCACGCGCGAGGCGACGATGCCGATGACCCCCGGGTGCCACCCCTCGCGCGCGAGCACGAGCCCGTAGGTCGCGTTCAGGTCGAGCCGGTCGACCATCGCGCGCGCCTCGGCGAGCGTGCGGCGGTCGAGCTCCTGGCGCGCCTTGTTCATCTCCTCGAGCTCGCGGGCGATGCGGTTCGCCTCCGCCTCCGACTCGGTGGTGAGCAGCTCGACCCCCCGCAGCGCGTGGCCGAGCCGTCCGACGGCGTTGAGGCGGGGCGCGAGGATGAAGCCGACGCGGCCGGCGGTGAGCGGCTTCCCCTCGAGCGCGGCGGCGCGGATCAGCGCGCGGAGCCCGGGGTTCGTGGTCTCCTGCAGGAGCTTGAGGCCGTAGCGCGCGAGCACACGGTTCTCGCCGCGCAGCGGGGCGATGTCGGCGATCGTCGCCAGCGCGACGAGGTCGAGCATCCGGAACACCGGCGCCTCGCTCTGCCCGAGGGCGCGAGCGAGGGCGAGGGCGAGCTTGAAGGCGACCCCGACCGCGGCGAGGTCCTGGTCGGGGTACCCGCAGCCCGGCTGCTTCGGGTTGAGCACCGCGAGGCAGCTCGGCAGCGGCCCGCCGGGCAGGTGGTGGTCGGTGACGACGACGTCGACGCCGGCGCGACAGAGCTCGCCGATCGGCTCGAGCGCGCTCGTGCCGCAGTCGCAGGTGACCACCACCGACGCCTTCGCCGCGAGCGCCGCGCGCACGCCGGCCATGGTCAGGTCGTACCCGTCCTCGACGCGCCGCGGAATGAAGGGCACGACGCGGCCGCCGAAGCCGCGCAGGGCGCGCGTGAGCAGCGTGGTCGAGCAGATGCCGTCGACGTCGTAGTCGCCGTGCACGAACACCGTCTCGCCGCCGCGGACGGCGCGCGCGAGGCGCTCGACGGCGCGGTCGAGGCCGAGCAGCGACGACGGGTCGTGGAGCTGCTCGAGGCGCGGGCGGAGGAAGCGCTTGGCGTTCTCCGACTGCCCGTGCCCGCGGCCGACCAGGAGGCGGCAGACCGCCTCGGGGAGGCGGAGCTCGCCCGCGAGCGCGGCCACGACGGCGTGATCGGGGGCAGCGGGAAGGACCCAGCGCGGCTGCGGGCGCGTCGGGCGGGCGGGGGGCGCAGTCACGGGCGTAAGCTAGCCCGGCCGCGACGGGGGTACAAGCATCATTCCGCCGCGTAGAGGAGCACGCCGCACGACTCGCACAGCTCGATCGAGCCGGTGCGCGCCATGACGCTGCGCCGCTGGAGCGGGAGGGCGGTGTCGCAGTTCGCGCACGACGGGCCGCGGAGCGGGAAGACGGCCCGCCCCCGCCGGCGGGCCGCGATGCGCTCGTACTGGCCGCGCAGGGTGCGCGGCACCAGCTCGGCGGCGCGCTCGCGCTCCGCCCGCGCGGCGGCCAGCTCCCCCTCGATCGCCGCCTCCTCGGCGCCGATCTGCTCCCGCTCGGCCTGCTGCGCGCGCTCGACCTCGGCGAGCGTCTGCTCCTGCAGCTCCGCGCCTTGCCGCAGCTCCTGGAGCCGGCGCGTGATCCCCTGCACGTCGCTCTCCTCGTCGGCGAGGATGCGGCGCGCCTGCTCCACCTGGGAGATCGCGGCGTTCGCCTCGCGCGTCCGCCGCACGACGTCGAGCTGCGCGAGGTTGCGCTCGTGGAGCTGCCGGTGCTCGGCGACGCGCCCCTGCATCTCGCGCAGCCGCCGCTCCTCCCCCTCCACGCCGAGCCGCGCCCGCGCGGCGGCGTCCGCCGCGAGCTGCCGGCGGCGCTGGAGGTCGAGAAGGCGGGGCTCGAGGGCGGCGCGCCGCCGCTCCAGCTCGCGGATCTCCGCGTCGTGCGCCTGCAGCGCCAGCAGGGCCTGGAGTTCAACGCTCACGGTCGCCTCGCACCCGGGATGGTGAGCTCGGCGGTCGGCCCACCTTGAACCTGCGCCCGCCAAGATCGCGCTTCTGCTTCGACAGCAGGCCGATCCGCTCCACGAGCCGACGCCACTCCTCGGGATCCACCGTCGCCTGGAGGGCCTCGAGCCGGTTGATCTCCGCGTCGATCTCGCGGACCTTGATCAGATTCACCGAAGACTCGAACAGGTGGCTCACGTCTCCCGGGGGTGGGTCGCCGAGCAGCGCGTCGGCCACCCGGGCGGCCCTCTCGCTGACGTTCGCGAGAATCTCGGTGACGGGAGCTTCGGTGTCGTTCCGGGTCAGCGCAACGAAGAGCTCCTGGTAGAGCGGATCGGCGAGCAGCGTCGCGTCGAGCCGCTCGGCGGCGGCGGGCGCCCTCGCGGGCTCGTGGAGCAGCACGCGCAGCAGCTCGCGCTCGGGCCCGGCCGTGGCACTCGGCCGCAGCGGGGCGCGATTGCTGCGCCACTCGTCGCCGTCGCGCCGGCCGGAGAACCTGCGCCGGTCGCCGGTCCGGCGACCCGTCGGCCCGCCGCGGTCGGACGCGTGATCGAACGACTCGGGGGGCGGACCACCAGCGTCGGCCGGCGGCAGGGGGGAGGCCGGGCCACCCGGCTCGCGATGGCCGCGCCCCGCCGGCCCGGAGGCGCGCGCCTCCCCCGCCGCGACCTCCGCCAGCAGCAGCTCCCGCGTCACGCCGGCCGCCTCGCTGAGCCGGGCGACGTAGATGTCGCGCGTCAGACGGTCGGCGGTCGCGCGGATCGTCGGGAGGAGCCGGTCCACGGCGCGGCGGCGGCGGTGCAGGTCCGCGAACCACCCCTTCTGCTCGAGGATGCGGATCTGGAGCTCGAAGACGTCGATCGCGTCCTCGATCTGCGCCTCGAGCTTGTCGCGCCCGAACTTCCGCACGAAGCTGTCCGGGTCCTCGCCGTCGGGGAGGGAGACGACGCGCACAGCGACGCCGAGCGCGAGGAGCGCGAGCCCGGAGCGGAAGGTCGCCTTCTGCCCCGCCTCGTCGCTGTCGTAGAGCAGGAAGACGTTCTTCGTGTAACGCGAGAGAAGCGTCGCCTGCTCCTCGGTGAGCGCCGTGCCGAGCGGCGCGACCACCTCCTCGATCCCCGCCGCGGCGAGGCGCACGACGTCGAAGTAGCCCTCGACGAGGAGCGCGCGCTCGGCGCGCCGGATCGCGTGCTTCGCCTGGTGGAGGTTGTAGAGGAGGCGCCGCTTCTGGAAGGTGCGCGACTCCGGCGAGTTGAGGTACTTCGCCGCCCCCTCGCGGTCGACGAGCAGGCGGCCGCCGAAGCCGACCGGGTGGCCGGCGGTGTCGTGAATCGGGATCATGAGCCGGTCGCGGAAGCGCGAGTACGGCTCGCTGGTGGCGTCGTCGTCGCGCCGCGTCAGCAGCCCGACCTCGAGCAGCCGCTCGTCGCCGAAGCCGAGCTCCGCGAAGTAGGCCCGCACCGCGTTCCCCCCCGGCGCGTAGCCGAGCCCGAAGCGGTCGGCCACGGCCCGCGTGATACCGCGCGAGTCGAGGTAGGCGCGCGCGGCGCCGCCCGCGTCCCCCTCCCAGAGCGAGCGCTGGAAGAAGTGCGCCGCCGTCGCGTTCAGCTCCCAGAGCGGCTCGCGATCGTCGCGCTGCTCGGCGCGGCGGTGCGTCTCCACGATCTCGATCCCCACCCGGTCGGCGACCATCCGGATGGCGGTCGGGTAGTCCACGCCGAGCATCCGCTCGAGGAAGGTGAAGACGTTCCCCGACTCCTGGCAGGTGAAGCAGTGATACACCCCCTTGTCGGGGGAGACGCTGAAGTTCGGGTTCTTGCCACCGTGCAGCGGGCAGGGGCCGCGATAGTTGCGCCCGCTGCGGCGCAGCTTCACGTGCTCCCCCACGATCTGGACGATGTCCGCCGCCTCGCGGACGCGCTCGACCGTCTCCTCGGGGATCACGCGAGCTCGGCGACGGTCACGCCGGCGCCGCCCTCGTTCCACGCGCCGAGCCGGAACGTCTTCACGCGCGTGTCCTTGCGCAGCATCTCGGTGACGCGCTCTCGCAGCGCGCCGGTCCCCTTGCCGTGGATGATGCGAATCGCCTTGAGGTCGGCGCGCACGGCGGCGTCGAGCGACTGGAGGACGAAGTCGTCCACCTCGCCGACTCGCATGCCGCGCAGGTCGACCTCGCTCGGCGCGTAGACGTCCGGCATGTCGCCGAGCATGGGAACGTTGATCTCGGGCTTCGCCGCCTGCTGGCTCGACCGCCGGAGGGTGCCGAGCGGGACCGTCATCTTCACCGCGCCCACCGCCACCACCGCGCTCCCCTCGCGCAGGTCGACGAGCCGTCCGAGGCGCCCGCCGAAGCTCTCGAGCTCGACCATGTCGCCGACCGCGGGAACGCCGCGCGCCCCCGGGTCGCCGCCGGCGGCCGCGCCGCGGCCGCCCCCCCGCCCGTCGCGCCGCTCGTCCCTGCGCTCGCGCCGCTCCACGGCCTCGAGCGCCGCGCCCTGCTAGGCCGCCATCCGCTCGGCGTTCTGCCGCGCGGCGCGCGCCGTCTCCTCGATCGCGTCGGCGCCGGCGGCCTTGAGCTCCCGGATGGTGCGCTCGATCTCGGCGCGGGCGTCGAGCAGGTAGCGGCGCGCCTCCTGCCGCGACTGGCGCTCCGTCTCGCGCTCGCGCTGGCGGACGGTGCGCTCGCGGTCGGCGAGGCGGTGCGCGAGGTCGCGCGCCCGCTCGTCGGCGGCCGCGACCTCGCGCTCGCGCTCGGCGAGCGCCGCATCGCGCCGCTCCAGGTCGGCGAGCAGCGCGTCGACGTCGCGCTCCCCCTGGGGGAGCCGCTCCGTGGCGCGCTCGAGGATCGCCTCGGGGAGCTGGAGCCGGCGCGCGATGCTGATGCCGTACGACCGGCCGGGGATCCCCTTGATGAGGCGGTAGGTGGGCGCGAGCGCGGCGGCGTCGAACTGGAGCGAGGCGTTGACGACGCCGCGCACCTCGGTCGCGAGCTCCTTGAGCGCGCCGAGGTGCGTCGTCGCGACCGTCGTGGTGCCCCGCCTCGTCAGCTCCTCGAGGATCGCGCCGCCGAGCGCCGCCCCTTCGAGCGGGTCGGTGCCGGAGCCCAGCTCGTCCGCGAGGACGAGCGACTCGTGCGTGGCCGAGCGCAGGATCTCGGCGAGGTTCTTGAGGTGCGCGCTGAAGGTGGAGAGGCTCGCCTGTATCGACTGCTCGTCGCCGACGTCGGCGAAGAAGTCGTCGAAGATGGCGATCCGGCTCTCCGCCCCGACCGGCGCCGGCACCCCGGCCTGGGTGAGCGCGGAGACGAGCGCGATCGCCTTGAGCAGCACCGTCTTGCCGCCGGTGTTGGGGCCGGAGACGAGCAGCGTGTGCTCGCCCGGCAGCATCGCGAGGTCGAAGGGGACGACCGAGCCGTGCTGGGCGAGGAGCAGCGGGTGCCGTCCCTCGCGGATCGCGAAGCCGTCCGCCGGGTGCGTGAGCTCGGCCGGCGTACAGTCGAAGTCGAGCGCGAAGCGCGCGCGCGCGAACAGCGTGTCGAGCTCGACGAGCGCGTCCAGCGCGCCCAGCATCGCGTCGCGCAGGGGACGGAGCCGGTCGGTGAGCTCCCGCAGGATGCGGTCGACCTCGCGCTGCTCCTCCGCCTCGAGCTCGCGGATCCGGTTCCCGAACTCGACCGCCGCGGGCGGCTCCACGAAGAGCGTGCCGCCGGTGGCCGACGCGTCGTGCACGATGCCGCCGACGGCGCCGCGAGCGCCGGCGCGGATCGGGATGACGTAGCGTCCGTTGCGCACCGTCACCGACATGTCGGGCACCTGCTGGTGCGACTCGAGCTTCGACATCACGCGCTCGAGCAGCTTGACGAGCTCGCCCTGCGCGCCGCGGAGGTCGCGCCGCACGCGGCGCAGCAGCGGGGAGGCGTCGTCGCGCACGGAGCCGTCGTCGGCGATCGTCCGCTCGACGCCCTCCTCGATCCCCTTCTCCACCGGCAGCCGCTCGGCGAAGGGCGCGAGCAGCGCGGTCGCCACGGAGGCGCGGCGCGGGTCGGTGAGCTGCTCGCGCGTGCGGCGCGACGAGCGCAGCAGCGTGCCGCCGCCGAGGAGCTCGGGTCCCGTCCACGACGTGCCCTCGATGCGCAGGCGCGCCAGCGGCCGCGTGAGGTCGGGGATGGGCTCCGGCGTCCACCCGCCCTCGGCGGTGACGAGCGCGCGCATAGCCGCGACGCGCCGGTGCTCGGCCTCGATCCACTCGCGGTCGGTGCGCGGCTCGAGCGCGCGCACGCGCGCGGCGCCGAGGTCGGAGGAGGCGCGGTCGGCGACCAGGACGAGGGCGCGCGGAAACTCGAGGACGTTCAGGGCGTGGGCGTTCATACCCTTCATTTTACACTGCGGGCGCGGCGCGGTGCCGCGTCGGCCGCCGACCGCCGCCCTCGCCGACCGCCGCCCTCCACGAGACGCGGAACCCGAACGCTCCGGGAGGGCGGGCGTTCGGGTCGGCCACGGCGCGGAGGGGCGCGCCGTCACCCCGGCCCGCTCAGCTCCTCGCGCGCGATCGTGTTGATCGTCCCCCCCTCGGCGCGCCCCTTGAACTGCGGCATGACCTTCCCCATCACGGCCCCGACGGTGGTCGCGCCGGCGGCGATGGCCGCGCGGACGGCGGTGCGCAGCTCGCTGTCGTCGACCTGCGGGGGAAGGTAGTGCTCGAGCATGTCGATCTCGGCGCGCTCCTTGGCCGCGAGGTCGTCGCGCCCGGCGCTCGCGTACATCTCGTGCGACTCGCGGCGGCGCTTGATCCCCCGGCGGACGACCTCGACGACCTCCTCGTCGCCCGGGTCGCGCCGCAGCTCGATGCGGCGGTTCTTGACGTCGGCGAGGATGGTGCCGAGAAGGAGGGTGCGCGCCTTGTCCTGCGCCTTGCGCGCGGCGTTGAGGTCCCCCTGGAGACGGTCGTTCAGATTTGCCATGATTCACGCGTGCCGGCTGCGCCGAGTCTTCCGCAGCGCGGCGTTCGCCTTGCGCTTGCGACGCTCGCTCGGCTTCTCGTAGTGACGATGCTTGCGGAGATCGGAGAGTATCCCGGCCTTCTCGCACTTCTTCTTGAAGCGCTTGAGGGCCCGCTCGAAGTTCTCATCGTCGTGGATGATGACTTCCGACAAAGCCTCTTCCCCCCTTGGTGGCGTGGTGCGCGTCGATGGATGGTTCGCCGACACCGGGTAAGTACTTTGGGCTCACGAAGGTAGCGCTCCCGTATAGCTAGTGCAAGACGACTCGCGCAGGCATATTGGCCGCATGCCGATGACCCGCCGCCGCTTCCTCGCCCGCGCCACCGCGGCGGCCACCGCGGCGGTCGCCGGCGGCGCGGGGCTCGCCGGCGCGAACCGCCTCGAGGTTCGCCACTCGGGCGCGCCGAGCGCGCCGGGCGCGCCGACCGGCGGCGTCCGGGTGGCGCTGCTCACCGATATGCACGCGCCGCACGACTGGTTCGACTTCGACGAGCTGGCGCGCGCCGTCGCCGACTTCGAGCCCGACCTGCTCGTCGTCGCCGGCGACGCCTTCAACCGGCGCGGCGACGAGGGTCTGGTTCGCGCCTACGAGCGGCTCGACGCGCGAGCCGGCAAGTTCGCCGCGCTGGGCAACTGGGAGTACCAGAGCGGCTGCGACCTGACCCGGCTCGCGCGGGAGTACGAGCGCGCCGGCGTCAGGCTGCTCGTCAACGCGGCGGCGAGGGTGGACGTCGACGGCGGCCGGATCCGCGTCGTCGGGCTGGACGACCTGCTCCGCGGGCGCCCGCGGCTCGCCCCCCTCCGCGCGGCGGACGCGCGGGCCGATCGGACGCTGGTGCTCGCGCACTGCCCCGCCCTCTTCGACGACGTGGCCGCGGCACTCGGTCCGGCGGACGCGCCGCACGTCGTCCTCTCCGGCCACACGCACGGGGGACAGATCGCGCCTTTCGGCCGGGCGCTGGTCACCCCGATCGGCAGCGGCCGCTTCGTGAAAGGGTGGTACGCCGCGCCCGACGCGCGGCACCACCTCTACGTCAGCCGCGGGCTCGGCAACTCGGACATCCCCTTCCGCATCGGGTCGCGCCCCGAGCTCGCGCTGCTCACGATCTGAGCGCGAGCAGCGGCCCCACTCACCCCGGCGCCGCTCACCCCGGGGGCCACCCCATGCGCCGGCCGCCCAGCACGTGCAGGTGCACGTGGAAGACGGTCTGGCCGGAGTCGGCGTTGGTGTTCATCACGGTGCGATAGCCGCCGTCGGCGACGCCGGCGTCGCGCGCGATGCGCGCGGCGAGGAGGGAGAGCCGGCCGAGCATCAGGGCGTCGTCGTCTCCATCCGCGGCGTCGAGCGTGGCGACGTGCCGCTTGGGGATGACGAGGACGTGCAGCGGCGCCTGCGGGTTGATGTCGCGGAAGGCGAGCGAATCCTCCGTCTCGGTGACGATGCTCACCGGGAGCTCCCGGCGCACGATGCGGCAGAAGAGGCAGTCGTTCTCAGCCATGGGGCTCCGAGGGGCGAAGGTCGGGCGAGAGCGAGCCCGCCGCGGCGAGCGAGGCGCGCACCACCGCGAGTGCCGCGACGGCGGCGGTCTCGAAGCGCAGAATGTGCCCGCCGAGGGAGGCGGGCGCAAATCCGGCGGCCACCAGACGCTCGCGCTCCTCGCGCTCGAGCCCCCCCTCCGGCCCGACGGCGAGCGTCACGGGGCCGTCGAGCGGCAGCGGGAGCAGCGTGAGGAGCGGGGGCGCGTCGGCGTCGAGGACGAGGCGCGTGCCCTCCGGGGCGGCGGCTACGGCGCGCTCGGGAGTAGCGTCGGGAAAGAGGTGCGGGAGCCAGGCGCCCTCGCATTGCGTGAGGGCGGCGCTCATCCGAGCGCGCACCTTCCCCTGGAACGCCGTCCCCTCGCCGCGCGGCGAGACGCTGCGCGACCGGCGCCAGAGCACCGGCCGCCAGCTCGTGGCGGCGAGCTCGACCGACTTCTCCGCGAGCCAGAGCATGCGGTCGCGGTCGGCGACGGGGACGAGCAGGTGGACGGCGGGGGGTGGGTCGCGCCGCTCGACCGAGGCGACGTCCACCGCCGCGTGATGCTTGCTCAGGCGCACGAGCGTCCCCTGCGCTACCGCGCCCGCACCGTCAGTGAGGACGACGCGCTCGCCGACCTCGAGCCGGCGGACGCGCGCGTGGTGCGCGGCGTCCTCGCCGAGGACCACCGTCGCGCCCGGGGCGAGCGGCTCGCCCGCGTGAAAGGTGGCTACCGTCGGGCGATCGACGCGCTCCACCAGATCTCCTCGCGGTCCTCCTCCAGCACCGCCCACCCGGTCGCCTCGAGCACGGCGAGCATGCTCTCGCGTTCCTCCTGCAGGATGCCGCTGAGGATCGCGCGGCCGCCGGGCGCGAGCGCGTCGGCGATCGCCGGCAGCAGCTCGACGAGCACCGAGGAGATGATGTTCGCCAGCACGACGTCCACCGGGGCGAGCAGCGGGAGGAAGATCGCGGCGTCGCCGTGGAGCACGCGGACACGGTCCGCGACGCCGTTGCGGGCGACGTTCTCCTCCGCGTTGCCGATCGCCTCCTCGTCCATCTCCACCGCCGCCACTCGGCCGGCGCCGAGCTTCGCCGCGGCGATCGCGAGGACCGCGCTTCCGGCGCCCAGGTCGGCCACGACGACGCCCGGGCGGACGACGCGCTGCATGAGCCGCACGACGCCCCGCGTCGTCGCGTGCTCCCCCGTGCCGAAGGCCATGCCGGGATCGATGACGATCGTGCGCGCCGGCTCGTAGCGGTCGGCGAGCCAGGGCGGGGCGACGGTGAGCCCGGCCAGCTCGTGCGCGCCGACGCGCTCCTTCCACGCCTCGGTCCAGTCCACCGCCGGCGCCTCGCCGACCTCGATCCGCGCTCCCTCGTCGGCGGCGCGGACGGCGGCGCGCACCGCCTCGACGTCGGTTCCGGGTGGGAAATGCGTGAGGAGGGCCTCGCCCTCCTCCTGCAGACCCTGCGAACCGCTCGCGAAGAGCGCCGCGGCCACCCCCTCGGGGTCGCGTGCGGCGCGCACCCGGAACGCGATCCAGGCTCCGCCGGACGCGCCTGCTCCCTCCGCCGCGTCCGTCACGCGCCGAGCGCCTCCTTCATCTTCGACCAGAATCCCTTCGACCGCGCCTCGGGAGGGCGGCGTTGAAGGCCGGCGAGCTGACGGATCAACGTGGCTTCCTCTTCCGAGAGCGAGTCGGGCGTCCACATCTGCACGCGCACGTGCAGGTCGCCCACTCCCCCGGCGTTCACGCGCGGCAGGCCGCGCCCACGGAGGTGAAAGAGCTGCCCGCTCTGCGTGCCGGGCGGCACCCGCAGCGAGACCTGCCCGACGACCGAGGGCACCTCGACGTCGGCGCCGAGCACGAGCTGCGGATAGGAGACGAGCACCTCGGTGTAGAGGTCCTCGCCGTCGCGCTCGAAGCGCGGGTCGTCCTGCACGTCGAACACGAGCAGCACGTCCCCCCGCTGCCCGCCGCGCGGGCCGACGTTGCCGATGCCGCGCAGCGTCATGTACTGCCCCGTCGCGACGCCGGCCGGGATCTTCACCGGGATCTCGTGGTCGCCGCGCACCCGCCCCTCCCCCTTGCACTTCTTGCACGGAGAGGCGATGACCGTGCCCTCGCCGGCGCAGGTCGGGCAGGGCGCGACGCTCACGAACTGGCCGAAGAACGAGCGTTGGGCCCGGCGCACCTCGCCGCTGCCGCCGCACGTGGTGCAGCGCTGCGGCCGCGAGCCCGCCTCGGCGCCGCTCCCCTCGCAGCGGTCGCAGGGATCGAGGAGCTTCACGCGGATCGTCTTCTCGACGCCGGTCGCCACCTCGCCGAGCGTGAGCTCGACCGCGACGCGAATGTCGGAGCCGCCACGCGGACCCGTCTGCGGCCGGCGCCCCCCTCCCTGCTGCCCGAAGAGGTCGCCGAAGCCCGCGAAGTCGCGCATGAAGATGTTGAGCGCCTCGGACAGGTCCACATGGTGGAACCCCGCCCCGGCCGCGCCGCGCAGCCCGGCCTCACCATAGCGGTCGTACGCGGCGCGCCTGGTCGGATCGCGCAGCACGTCGTACGCCTCGGTGATCTCCTTGAACTTCTCCTCGGCCTGCTTCGCCCCCCCGTTCCGGTCGGGGTGGTACTGCATCGCGAGCTTGCGATACGCCTTCTTGATGTCGTCGTCCGACGCGGCGCGCTCGACGCCGAGGACGGTGTAGAAATCTGCCATGACGGGAAACCTAATCTGTAACGGAAGACGGGCGGCGGGGCGATCCTGGGGGCGGGATTGGTGGATCGACAGCGGTTGGTAGTTGGCAGT
>JBJMNL010000263.1:0-19960 GCA_045804285.1 Gemmatimonadaceae bacterium | reverse complement strand
GGCCCACGAGTAGCGACGCCGGATCGAACGCGCGTCGCGGGCAGCTGCGAATGGCGAGTCGGGGCGCCCCCCTGCACCGGGGCGCCCCGACTCGCCATCGTACCTCCGCTCATCTCGACGCAGCCCGCTCGCGGCGCTCGGGCCGCACTCCATGCCCGGGTGGCCGCGCAACGGATTCGGGCCCGTCCTCAGGTGACCCCCGCCCTGGCGAGCATCGCCTCCAGTCCCGCGAGCGGCATCGCGCCGGCCTGGCGCGCGGCCTCCTTGCCGCCCTGGAAGAGAATCACGGTCGGGATGGCGCGAATCTGGTAGGTGGCGGCGACGCGCTGGGCGCGGTCGGTGTCGAGCTTCGCGACGAGGACGCGGCCGAGAAACTTCGACGCCAACTGGTCCACGGCGGGTGCCATCATCTTACAGGGGGCGCACCACTCCGCCCAGAAGTCGACCAGCACCGGGATCTCGGTCTCGCGCACCGTGCGGTCGAAGCTCTCGTCGTCGAGGCTCCACGGCCGGTCGAGGAGCATCGGCTTCGCGCAGTTGCCGCACTTGGGCCGGTCCGCGGCGCGGGCGGCGTCGATCCGGTTCCAGGTGTGGCAGAATTGACAGCGGAGCGTCACGTGACGCCGCTCCGCGCTTGCCGTCGCGCTGGCGCCGTTCGCGGCGCCCGCGGCGGCCGTGGCCGAGCCGTCAGTCATGCGGATTTCCCTCGCTGGTCGTGGGGTGGTATATTGACGTCGCTCGTCGGGGCGGTAGCTCAGCTGGGAGAGCACCTGCTTTGCAAGCAGGGGGTCACGGGTTCGATCCCCGTCCGCTCCATTTCACCGATTGGCGGCGCGACGAGGCGGTTCCGTGCCGGCGCCCGCCACCGCGACGCGAACACTGCAAGTCGCGCCGCACCGCGCCCCCGGCCTTCGCGAAGGCCGGGGGCGCGCGTCGTCGGAGACGCCGTGGGGAACCGCCGAGCGCGCTCCCGGGCACGCCCGGTGCGCCCGGGCCCCCGTTCACCCAACCCAGCCACGCGAGGACCAGATGACCCTGTCGGCCACCCGGCGGCAGCAGCGGACGCCCACGGCGGGCGACACCGCCCCCGATTTCACCCTCTCGTCGACGAGCGGCGAGACGGTCACGCTCTCGTCCTTCCGGGGGCGGAAGAACGTCCTCCTCGCCTTCTTCCCGCTCGCGTTCACGAGCACCTGCACCGCCGAGCTGTGCGAGTTCAGTGAGGACTTCGACCGCTACGCGGGGCGCGACGTCGAGGTCCTGCCGATCAGCGTCGACTCGGTGCCGACGCTCAAGGAGTTCAAGCAGAAGCACGCGATGCGCACCGACCTGCTGAGCGACTTCAAGCGCGAGGCGACCGACACCTACGGCACGATGTGGCAGGACGCGTTCTTCTCGAACCGGGCCTACTTCCTGATCGACCGGGAGGGCGTCGTCCGCTGGGCCCACGTCGAGGCCACCCCGGGGCAGAAACGGTCGACCGCGGAGATCGCCGAGCAGATCGCGAAGCTCGCCTAGAGACTGTTTCAGCACGCTTAGCCGCTGGCGTGCTGCGGCTTCGCCGCGTCGGCATTCGGGTCCTGCTGGTCTGGAGGCCCGCATGCCCGACGCTCGCCCGTACCCGTCCGACGTGTCCGACGCCGAGTGGGCCGTCCTCCCACCCCTGCTCCCGCCGCCGGCGCCGTGTGGCCGCCCGCGGAAGTGGCCCGAGCGGCTCGTCGCCGACGCGGTGTTCTACGTCCTGCGCTCGGGCTGCGCGTGGCGCATGCTCCGGCGCGAGTTCCCGCCGGCGCTTGCAGGTGGTCGGGCACCGGCAGCGACAGCGGGCTACGCCCTCCGTGGCGCTACGGGCTGGAGGCGAAGCGCCCGCCCACGTTCCGCGTCCTCCCTCGCCGGTGGGTGGTCGCCTGCAGCGTACGCCGCGCACCTTCGCCTGGCGCGGGCACTCGCGCCGGCTGAGCAAGGACTACGAGCGGCTGCCGGCCGTCTCCGAGGCGATGATCTACGGCGCGATGAGCCGGCTGATGCTCCGCCGGCTCACGCACTTGGCCGCGTAACCGCCTTCCGAACGGAACTCTACTGGGCGAGCCGCGGGTCGTCCGGTCGGCGCTCGCCGAGGGAACCGCCGCGCACCGGCTGCGCCGCGGTCGGCGCGCGCCGGGCGTCGGCCGCGGCGTGCCGGGCGGCCCAGTCGAGCGCGTAGTCGGCGACCTCCTCCCACCCGGCGAGGGCCGGCATCAGGTGCGCGCGGCCCGGGAACTCCTTCACCTCCGTGACCGTGCGCGACGTGTAGTGCTGCGCGTTGGAGCGCTGCACCGACGGCGGCATGAGGTGGTCCTCGGCGCCGGAGATGAAGAGCAGCGGGGCGCGGGCGTCGTTGTGGTAGTCGACGTGGAGGTCCTGCGGCCCGGGGATGAAGTTGGCGAGGGCGCTGTCCCAGACGATCGCGCCCGCCGCCGGGACGTGGTAGCGCTCGTAGAGCGCCCGCGACTCCGCCTCGCCGAGGGTGTTCGTGAACGCGTAGTGCCACTGCTCCAAGGTGAGTCCCACCGCCTTGTGGCGGTTCGCCGGGTTCTTGAGCACGGGGAACAGCGCCCGGAGCTGCGAGGGGGGCGTCACGAGGACGCCCTCGGTCGCCGCCGAGTCGATGGCCACGCCCGCGGCGCCGAGCCCGCGGTCGAGCAGGACTTGCATGAACGCGCCGCCGGCGGAGTGGCCCATCAGGATCGGCGGCGCGTCCAGGCCCACTCCGCGCACCACCCGCTCGAGGTGGTCGACGATCTGCGGCACGGTCAGCCGCTCGATGGGGGACGGGTCGCGGTTCAACGCCTCGACCTCCACCTCGAGGCCCGGGTACGCGGGGGCGAGGACGCGGTACCCCTTGGCCTCGTAGTACGGGATCCAGCGCTCCCAGCTGCGCGGCGTCACCCAGAAGCCGTGGATGAGGACGATCGTGTCGGGCGCAGCGGGCGGCGTGCTCGTCGCGGCCGCGTCGGGAGCCGAGTCGGCGGGCGTGGGCATGGGGCACTCTCCGGGCAGGCGGGCGTCGGGCGGCCGCGCCACCGGGCGGCGCCGCCGGCGGCCGGCGCGGGCTCGCGCCGAGACGGGCCGCGACGCGCGGGCGCCCGCTCGGCGGGCGCGGCGTCACGACGTCTGAGAGTGCGCCAGGATACCCGGAACGGATGGCCAGTCAAGGGCGCCGAGCATGGCACCGCCGGCGCAACCGGAGGACCGGTGGGCCGACGGAATGGGCGTTCCGAAACAGTCTCTAGCGGCGGGTCGGGGAGGGAAGGGGCGGCGCCGGGTCATGACCCGGTGCCGCCCATTCTCGTCTATGGCCGGAGGCGAGCGCCCTCCCGCCCCGCCTCGCCCATTCCCCCCCCCATTCCGTCCCTCCGTCTTGCCATCCCCCCTCGAGCTCCTCGCGCGCGAAGACAAGTGGTCACTGGGCTGCGGCGACGGGATCGTCTTCGCCCCCCGCTTCCCGGTCTGGCTCGACGCGGCCGGCTTCTGGGACGAGGCGATGCTGCACCACTACCCGGTCGCGCCGCTGTTCACGGTCACGGCGCTCGACGAGCACGGCGCCGAGCTCCCGATGCGCGCCATCTCCCGCCGCTGGACCCCCGCCGAGCTGACGGTCGAATACCGGCTCGCCAACGGCGTCACCGCGACGGAGACGCGCACGCTCCAGCCGGACGGCGTCTTCGCCTCCGAGTGGCGTCTCCAGGCACTCGCCCCGGTGCGCGTCCACCTCGTCGCCTGGACGGCGCAGGAGGGGGCGACCCCGCTGCCACCCGACGCCCCCGCCGGTGGTGACGGCGCCGACTCCGCTCCACCCCCTCCTATGGCGTGGCCGGGTTCGCTCGCTGTGCTCCGCGAGCTGCGCGACGACGGCGGCGGAGCGCCGCTGCGCGTCCGGCTCGAGCTGGCCTGCGCTGGCGAGCCCACGAGCTGGGCGTCCTACGTCGGCGAGGCGCGTCCGAACCACCCGGCATGGCGCCTGACCCCCTTCGTGGAGCACTGGGCGGGCGAGGCGCTCCCCCGCGAGCTCCTCGGCGGCGCCGGCCCGGCCACCGGCCCGGTCGACGGCCTCCTCCACCTTGCGGTGCACCGCGCCCTGACGCTCCCGGGCGGCGGGGGCGCGTCGGCGACTTTCGCGCTGCGGCTGGCCCCGGAGGATGCCGCGCTCCGCGCCGCCCCGCCGGCGGCCGCGGCTCCCCCGTCGTCCACCTTCGGCGCCGCGAGCCGCCGCCGCTGGCAGGAGCACTTCGACCGCGCTCCGCGCTTCCACTGCTCGGACCCGTACCTCGAGACCTACTACTGGTACCGCCACTACGTCTCGAGCGTGAATGCCGCGCCGGCGGGGGTCGGGAACTACCGCCACTCCGCGCCGCTCGAGGGGAGCGGACCGCTGCGCACGCCGAACGCCTACAGCGCCCACTGCCAGGCGCGCGACCTCCGCTGGCTCGCCGACCGCGCGGCGGCCCGCGGCGCGCTGCTCACCCTCTTCGACCACCAGCGCCCCGACGGATCGCTCCCCTCCCGGATCCACCTCCACGGCCCGCGCGAGGGCGGCCACTCCCACGCGGACTGGGGGGGCGCGCTCCTGGCCCTCGACGCGGTCGCCCCGGACGACGCCCTCCTCCGCGAGATCTACCCCTCGCTCGCGCGCTACGCCGAATGGCTCCAGTCGACTCGCGACGCGGAAGAGAGCGGGCTGTTCGACCTGCTCGACGGGCGCGAGGCGGGGCTCGGCGGGCGGTCGCGGTTCGTGGCGCTGAGCACAGGAAGTGGTGAAGGTGACACATGCGATGGCGGCTGCGAAATCCAGCGGCTGAAAGGCGTTGACATCACCACCTTCGCGTACCGCATCATGCGCGCCCTGGAGCGCCTGGCAGCGCGCGCGGGGGAGGGAAGCGCAGCGCGCCGATGGGGACGCGAGGCGGAGCGCACGGCCCGCGCGGTGCGCGAGTCCATGTGGGACCTCGAGGCGGGCATGTTCAGCGACGTCGACCCGGCCACGGGGCGGCGCACGGGAGTCCGCGCCGCGGCCTGCTTCTACCCCTACCTGACCGACCTCGCCGACGAGACGCACGTCGCCGGCCTCGAGCGGAACCTGCTCGAGCCGTCGCGCTTCTGGGCCACCTTTCCGGTCCCGGCCCTCGCCCTCGACGACCCGCGCGCCGACGCCTGCGCGCCCTGGAAAGGGCGGCGGCACGACTCGGCGTGGAGCGGCCGGGTCTGGCCGCTGGCCACGAGTCACCTCGTGGATGCCCTTGGCCGAACGGCGCGAGAGCACGCCCCCCGGCTCAGGGCGCCGACGGCCCGCCTGCTCCGCCGCCTCGTGCTCATGATGTTCCATGACGGCGACCGCAAGCGCCCGAACGCCCACGAGCACTACGACCCGTTCAGCGGGCATGCCTCCGTCTACCGAGGCATCGACGACGTCCAGCACGCCTGGGTCGGCGACCTCATCCTCGGCTACGTCATGGGCGTCTCCCCCCACCCCGGCGGGGTCGTGGTGGACCCGTTCCCCTTCGGTCTCGCGAGCGCCGAAGTGACCGGCCTGGACGTACGCGGCGCCTCGCTGGACGTGCGCATCGACGGGGAGCGCGTCACCACGACGCTCGACGGGGTGACGCACACGACCACAATCGGCGTCCCGCTCGACCTTCACATCCCCGCCCGCCACATCCCCGCCCGCGGCGCCCCCGTCCGTACACCCGCCAGCAGCGCCGGCGCACGCTGAGGCGCGCCAGGGCGACGCGGGCCACGATCGGCGTGGACCCGCGCCGTCCTGCGCGGGGATGATGCCGCGGATCGGAGCGCGGCCGGCCAGACTACCGGGACCGCGCTCCGACGCGACCGCGCTCAGCCGTTCTGGGTCGGCCGGCCCGACGACGCGGCGCGCGCGCCGCTACTCTCGCGACCGCTCCCGGCCGCGCCGCCGGCGCCCTCCGACGCGCCGCGCGAGGCGGAGCGCTGCGCCGTCGGCTGGCCACGCACCTCGCCGCTCCCGACCCGGCCCTGCTCCTGGGCTCCACTCCGGATCTGGATCTTCCTCGGCTGCGGCAGCGCCGCCTTCGGGATCCGAACCTCCAACAGGCCGTTGTCGAACGAGGCCTCGATGTTCTCCTCGTCCAGCCCCGCCGGTAGCTGGAACGAGCGCTGGAAGCTGCCCGAGCTCCGCTCCACCAGATGGTAGCGCCCCTCCTGCTCGCCCTCCTTCCGCTCCTCCTGGCGCTCGCCGCGCACCGTCAGCACGCCGTTCTCCGCCGTGACCTCCACCTGCTCCGGGCGGAACCCCGGCAGCTCGAACTCGAAGTTCAGCCCCCGGTCGTCCTCCCGGACGTTCACCGCCGGGCTCCACATGGGGCGACCGAGCTCGCTCCCCCGGCCGAACGCGTCCTCGAACAGGCGGTCGATCTCCCGACGCAGGCCGAAGACGGGGCCGACGACATTCATGCGATTGACCATGATGCCTTCTCCTGGGTTGAGGGTTATGGTCGATGTCCGAACGCCTGGCAGAGCCGGCAACCCACGTTCCCGAGCCGGTGCGCAGCTTCGACAAATCGGCTCTGCCGGATCGGCGTCGCGCCGGCCAACCTTGCAGCGCCGCCGTTGGCCGGGTCGCGGCCGTGACGTTTCACCGTACTCGTCGGTCAACTGCATCAGGCGGGCGCCGGTGGCGTCCGCGCCCCGCCCCCGCTTCCATTCACGTCCGAGGTCGAGTGCCCTCAGCCCTGCGGCGGCAGTCGCCGCGCCCCTCCCGGTCGACGTCGAGCGCGCTCGCCACGCTCGCCGAGGTGGCGGCGCTCCTCGCCGGCTCCGACGCCCCGGGTGACGTGCTCCCCGGCGTCCTCCAGCGGATCGGCGAGGCGCTCGACGCCCCCGGGGTGACGCTCTGGCTCCAGTCGCCGCGGGGGCTCGTTCGCGCCGCCGCCACGCCGGACGACACGACCGCCGAGCAGGACGTCGTGGCGCTGCTCGTGGAGCGCGATGACGCGGGCGGCGTCGTGGAGCAGGGAGGCCTGGCCGCCGCGCGCCTCGTCTCCGGACGCCGCCGCCTCGGCGTGCTCTCGGCGCGCCCGCGCGCCGCGCTCTCCCCCGCGGGCTCGCAGCTCCTCAGCGCCGTGGCCAACGTGCTCGCGCCCGTGCTGTCGATGGCCGAGCAGTCGCACCGGCTCGAGAGCGAGGTCGCGCTCCGCATCCGGCAGATCGACGAGCAGCGGCGCTTCATCGAGAAGGTCGTCGACTCGCTTCCCGTCGGGCTCCACGTGATCGACCGCGAATACCGGATCCAGGCCTGGAACCGGAAGCGGGAGACCGGGATGCAGGGCGTCTCGCGCGAGGAAGCGATCGGCCGGACCATCTTCGAGATCCTCCACCGCCAACCCGCCGAGCTGCTGCGCGACGAGTTCGACGACGTCTTCGCGTCCGGACGCATCCGGCAATTCGAGATGGAGTCCACCGCCACCGGGGACGTGCGCACCTACCGCATCTCGAAGATCCCGATGCGGCTCGACGAGAGCGCGATCACCCACGTCATCACCATCGGCGAGGACGTGACGGAGTGGAAGGAGGCGCAGGAGCGCTTCGCGCAGGCCGAGAAGCTCGCCGCCGTCGGGCAGCTCGCGGCGGGCGTCATGCACGAGATCAACAACCCGCTGGCGACCATCGCCGCCTGCGCCGAGAGCATGGCGCTCAAGCTCGAGGACCTCGGCGCCACCGCCAGCCCGGCCGCCGCGGGGTATCCGGACTACCTCAAGATCATCGACGACGAGGTCCACCGCTGCAAGCGCATCGTCGACGGGCTGCTCGACTTCAGCCGCCCCAGGCCGGCGATCAAGGAGCCCGTGGACCTCAACCAGGTCGTCGGCCAGACGCTCTTCCTGCTCAAGCACCACAGTCGCTTCAAGCACCTCGACGTGCACACGTCCCTCGACCCCGAGGTGGCGACGCCGCAGCCCGGCGGCCGCGCCGTGCAGGGCAACCCCGAGCAGCTCGTGCAGGTCTTCATGGCGCTCCTCATCAACGCGATGGACGCCATGGACGGCGTCGCGGAGCGCCCGTCGGTGACCGTGCGGACGCGGCGCGGGCGCGCCGCGTCGGAGGCGGTGGTCGCCGAGGTCGTGGACCGCGGCATCGGCATCGCCCGCGCCGACGTCCCCAAGATCTTCGAGCCGTTCTACACGACCAAGGCGCCGGGGCGCGGCACGGGGCTCGGCCTCTCCATCTGCTACGCCATCATCGCCGACCACGGGGGGCGCATCGAGGTCGACAGCGCGCCGGGCAAGGGGAGCATCTTCCGCGTCGTGCTGCCGGCCGCGCCGCTGGGGGACGCATGAAGGCGCAGCCCCGGATCAAGGTCCTGATCGCCGAGGACGAGGAGAATCTCCGCCCGCTCCTCGAGCAGTTCCTGGCCGGGCGCGGCCACGCCGTGACGACGACGCGCGACGGCCGCGCGGCGCTCCAGGCGCTGCGCGCCGAGGCGTTCGACGTGGCGCTGCTCGACATCGTGATGCCGGAGATGGACGGGCTCGAGGTGCTGCGCCAGCTCCGCGAGGAGCCGTCGCCCCCCGAGGTCATCATCATCACCGGCAACGGCACGGTCGAGACGGCGATCACGGCGATGAAGCTCGGCGCCTACGACTACATCGCGAAGCCGTACCGCATGGCGGAGATCGACGTCCTCGTGCGGCGGGCGTGGGAGAAGAAGCAGCTCGCCAAGGAGAACGCGCTCCTCCAGAGCCGCCTGGAGCGGATCGGCGACGCCGGGGAGATCCTCACCCAGTACGCGCCCATGCAGGCCGTCCTCTCCCTCGTCGAGCGCGTCGCGCGCAGCGACTCGCCGGTGCTGATCTGCGGCGAGTCGGGGACCGGCAAGGAGCTCGTCGCGCGCGCCATCCACCGCCTCTCGGCGCGCGCCGCCGGTCCGATGGTCGACATCAACTGCGCGGCCATCTCCGAGCACCTGCTGGAGAGCGAGCTGTTCGGCCACGAGAAGGGGGCGTTCACCGGCGCGCTGGCGCGAAAGTCGGGGCTCTTCGAGCTCGCCGCCGGCGGCACGCTCTTCATGGACGAGATCGGCGAGCTCGACCCGCGCCTCCAGGGAAAGCTCCTGCGTGCCCTCGAGACGCGCAGCTTCTTCCGCGTCGGCGGGACGCAGAAGGTGGAGGTGGACGTCCGCATCGTGGCCGCGACCAACCGGGACCTCGAGCGCGCGGTCGCGGCGAACGAGTTCCGCAGCGACCTCTTTTACCGCATCAACACCATCAGCGTGACGCTGCCGCCGCTGCGCGATCGGGTGGTCGACGTCCAGCTCCTCGCCGAAAGCTTCCTGCGCCGCTACGGGGGCGCCGCGCCGCCGCGACTCACCGACGACGCGCTCGCGGCGCTCCAGGAGTACCGGTGGCCGGGCAACGTCCGCGAGCTGCGCAACGTCATCGAGCGCGCCGTCCTGCTGGCGAACGACGGCGTGATCGGCGCGCGCGACCTCCCCCTCGCCGCCCCGCGCGCCCCCCTCGACGGCGGCGCGGTGGACTCGAACGGCTCCGCGCCCCTCTCGCTCGCCGAGATGGAGCGCCGCCACATCGAGTCCGTGCTCGCGCGGACCAACTGGCACCAGGGGCGCGCCGCGACGCTGCTCGGCATCTCCACCAAGACGCTCTACCGGAAGATCCGGGAGTACGGGTTCGTCCGGCCGCGGGGGTGACGGCCCCTCCGCGGGAATGGGGAGTGGGGAGTGGCTTGCGCCCGTCTTATCTTTCCGGCGCCCCCGCTCCCCGCTCCCCACTCTCCATTCCCGAGTCGTGAAGGTACTGGTCATCGAGGACGACCCCACCGTCGGTCAGTTCGTCAAGCGCGGGCTCGAGGAGCAGCGCTGGGGCGTGGACCTCGTCCCGGACGGCGAGGAGGGGGAGCAGCGGGCCGCGTCGGAGAGCTACGACGTCGTCATCCTCGACATGCGCCTGCCGGGCAAGTCGGGGCTCCAGGTGCTCCAGTCGCTCCGCGCGCGGGGATTCGAGCGGCCGGTGCTCGTGCTCACCGCGCAGGACGCGGTGGACGCCAAGGTGCAGACGCTCCGTGCCGGCGCCGACGACTACGTGACCAAGCCGTTCGCCTTCGAGGAGCTGCTGGCGCGGGTCGAGGCGCTGGCGCGGCGCCCTCGCGCGCTCGCCTCGCAGGTTCTTCGCGTCGCCGACCTCACGCTCGACCGCGACACGCGCGAGGTGCGGCGCGGCGACGAGCCGATCGACCTGACCCCGAAGGAGTACGCCGTCCTCGAGTACCTGATGCGCCACGCCGGCAAGGTCATGAGCCGGACGTTGATCACCGAGTACGCCTGGGGGTATCACTTCGATCCGGGGACGAACATCGTCGATGTCGTGATCACCCACCTGCGCAAGAAGATCGACGCGCGCCACGACAGGAAGCTGATCACCACGGTGCGCGGGGTGGGATACGTCGTGAGGAGCTAGCGCCCCAACCCGTCCATGCCGTCCATGCCCTCCATCCGCTCCCGGCTCACCATCGCCTACGCCGGCGCCCTGATCGGGACGACGGCCGTGTTCGCGGGCGCGCTCTGGGTGGGGCGGGGCGTCGCGAAGTACCGCGAGCTCCAGCGCTACGTCTCGTCCGAGGCGAACGTCGCGCTGCGCCTGATCGCGCAGACGCAGGTCGTCGGGGACAGCGCGGTGGTGGTGCGCGACTCGCTCATCGGGCCCACCCTCGCCCCGCGCCTCGCGTCCGCGCTCGACGTCCTACCCGACGAGCTGATCGTGCTCGACACCGCCGGCCGGGCGCTCTATCTGTCGCCCAGGGCGCGGCAGCTCGACCCGTTCGACCGCGAGGCGCTCACGCGGACCGCCCGCCGCCTCAACACCGACCGGATCGCGGCGCTCCTCACGGTGGGCGACGGGGACCAGCTCCTCGTCGTCTCGCGCGTGGACGAGGGGGTCCGCCCGCCGGTGCGGCGGGTCGTCGTCGGCTCGTCGACGGCGAACACCTCGCTCTCGCAGCGGGAGCTGTTCGGCCCCATGGTGGTGATCGCCCCGATCGTGCTCCTGCTCTCGATCGGCAGTGCCTGGCTGATCGCCGGCCGCGCCTTCCGCCCCGTGGACCAGATCATCAACGAGGTCGAGGCGATCACCGACGGCCGCAGCCTGCACCGCCGGCTGCCGGTGGACGGCGCCGGGGACGAGCTGGCGCGCCTCAGCGCGACGCTCAACGCGATGATCGGGCGACTCGAGAACTCCTTCGGCGCTCTCCGCCGCTTCACCGCCGACGCGAGCCACGAGCTCAAGACCCCCCTCACCGTGCTCCGCGCCGACGTCGAGCGCGCGATGAGCGCCGGCGGGGGCGGCACGGAGCAGCTCGTGGCGCTCGAGGAGGCGCTCCAGGAGACGACGCGGATGAGCGAGCTGGTGAGCTCCCTCCTTACCCTCGCCCGCGCCGACGAGGGGCGCTTCGACCTCCACCGCGAGCCGGTCGAGATGGCGCCGCTGGCGCAGGAGGTGTTCGAGACGGCGCTCATCCTCGGCGAGGACGCGGGGCTCGGCGTCTCGATGCCCTTCTGCGAGCCGGCGGTGGTCATGGGCGACCGCACGCGCCTCCGCCAGCTCTTCCTCAACCTGATCACCAACGCGATCAAGTACACGCCCCGCGGCGGCCTCGTGGAGGTGACGCTGCGCCGGCGCGACGCGGGCTTCGTCGCCTTCGCCGTGCGCGACACCGGGATCGGGATCGCCGCCGCCGACCTCCCCTACATCTTCGAGCGCTTCTGGCGCGCCGACCGCGCGCGCACCCGGCGCGTCGCCTCGGGTCCCGACGGCAGCGCGCCCGGCGCGGGCGGCGTGGCGGGCGGTGCGTGGACCTCCGACCGCGGCGGCTTCGGCCTCGGCCTCGCCATCGCCCAGTACATCGCCCAGGCGCACGGCGGCACGCTCACCGTCCAGTCGCGCCTCACCCGCGGCTCGACCTTCACCGTGACGCTCCCCGTCGCGCCGGAGTCGCTCGACACGGACCTGGAGAAGTAGCCGCCGCCCGGAGTTGCCGCGACAGGTTGCGGAGGCGAAGCGGGGCACGCGCGCTCGCGCGTGCCCCGCTGTCGATCAGTCGGCCCGCTCGGCCGGCCGGGGATGCGCCGCCCCGAGCGCATCATTATGCGAATCGTAACTCGCGCTTAACGGTCTCTTAATGTTCGCGCCATTCCTCCGCCATCGGCGCTGGCTAGAATTTCGCTCAGCGGTTCAACGCTTTCCGTCCATTCAGCCAGGTGAGAAGGCGCATGTTCAACAACCTGCTCGAGTCGAAGCCCAAGAAGCAGCGGAGTCCCGCTGGGGTGGCGACGAGCGTCGTCCTCCACGTGGCGCTGATCGGCGCCGCGATCTACGGGACCCTGCACGCGGCGATCGAGAACGAGAAGCCGAAGCAGGAGGAGGTCAAGTTCGTCGAGACCCCCAAGGAGCCGCCTCCGCCGGAGCCGGAGAAGCCGCCTCCGCCGCCGGACGTCGTCGCCGCGCCGCCCCCGCCGAAGGGGTTCCAGGTGCTGACGGCGCCGGTGAAGATCCCGGACGTCATCCCGGACATCGACCTCTCCAAGAAGGTGACCGACGAGGCCGACTTCACGGGTAAGGGCGTCGCTGGCGGGACCTCGAAGGGCGTCGTCGGCGGCACGGCGCCGGCGCCCGACCAGCCGTACTTCGAGTTCCAGGTCGAGAAGCCGGTGGTCCCCGCGGGGCAGAACCCGCAGCCGAACTACCCGGACATGCTCCGGTCGGCCAACGTCGAGGGCGAGGTGCTGGCGCAGTTCGTGGTCGACACGACCGGCCGCGCGGACATGGGCACGTTCAAGGTGCTCAAGTCGAGCAACGATCTCTTCACCTCCGCGGTGAAGAACATCCTGCCGCGCTGGCGCTTCGTCCCGGCCGAGACCGGCGGCCGCAAGGTGAAGCAGCTCGTCCAGCTCCCGTTCACCTTCGCGCTCCAGAAGTAATCATCACCCCCCCGATCGGACGTCCACCCCAGGAGAATCCAGGCCATGAATCTCTCGCTGCTCGACCTGTGGAACCAGATGGGTCCGTTTGCCAAGGGCATCGTCGTCGTCCTGGCGATCATGTCCATCTGGTCGCTCACGATCATGATCTCGAAGGGGTTCCGCCTCCGCGCCGCGGGCGTCGAGACCCGGAAGTTCGCCCCCGAGTTCTCGCAGTTCCTCGAGGAGGACAACCTCACCGAGGCGATCAAGCTCGCCGAGGGCTACAAGAAGTCCCACGTCGCCCGCGTGCTCGGCTCGGCGCTCGGCGAGGTCCGCCCGCTGATCCAGGACGGCTCGGTGACGGTGTCGGACATCAACACCGCCGAGCGCGCCGTCGAGCGTGAGATGCTCATGACGATGGTCGACCTCCGCCGCGGTCTCGGCGTGCTCGCCACGGTCGGCGCGACGGCGCCGTTCGTCGGTCTGCTCGGCACCACGATGGGTATCGTCAACGCCTTCACGGGCATGGCCGCGTCGGGCTCGGGCGGTCTGTCCGCGATCTCGTCCGGTGTCGCCGAGGCGCTCATCACGACCGCCTTCGGTCTCCTCGTCGCCATCCCGGCGGTCTGGGCGTACAACTACTTCCAGACCAAGATCGACAACATGTCGGCCGAGATGACGTACACGTCGAAGGAGATGATCGACTACCTCATCAAGGGCGTCTCGGGCGAGTTCGGCCGCAGCCGCTTCACCCGCGAGTTCAACGCCTCCACGGGCGGCGCCGGCCCGATCGCGCAGTAACGCTCGCCACGAGCACGACCAGCAGGCTCACTCGCAGGAGGTAGATCGATGGCAATGTCCACAGGGGGCGGCGGCGGGGTGAAGGCGGAGCCGAACGTGACGCCGATGATCGACGTCATGCTCGTCCTCCTCATCATCTTCATGCTCGTCGTCCCGGCCATCGCCGCCGGCTTCCAGGCGGTGCCGCCGCAGGGGATCAACCTGAAGGCGCACCCGGAAGAGGACGAGGACCAGGTCCTCGGCATCGACGCGAACGGCCAGTACTTCCTCAACAAGAAGCCGATCCGCAACGAGACGCTCGCCGAGCAGATCAAGCGGATCTACGACGCCCGCACGGTCGACAAGATCCTGTACGTGAAGGCGGACCGGAACCTCGATTACGCCAAGGTGCTCGACGCCGTGGACATCGTGGCCAAGAACGGCGTCCGCGTCACGGGCATGATCACCGACCAGCAGCCCGGCACCGAGTCCACCGTCAAGGGCGACAACCCGATGGTGGAGACGAAGGGAGGGAAGCAGTAATGGCGATGTCCACCGGAGGGGGAGCGGGCGGTCTCACCAACGATATCAACGTCACCCCGATGATCGACGTGCTGCTCGTGCTGCTGATCATCTTCATGCTCGTCGTCCCGATGGCGCGCAAGGCGATCGACGTGCAGCTCCCCGATCCGAACCCGAGCACCGCCCCGGCGAACCCGAGCAGCGACCAGATCGTGCTCTCGGTGAACCCCGACGGCAAGTACGCGATCAACAAGGAAGACGTCGCGAAGGACCGCCTCCTGGCGCGGCTCAAGGAGATCTACGAGCCGCGCCCGGACAAGATCATCTTCGTGAAGGGCGACCCCAAGGTGAAGTACCAGGACGTCATCTTCGCGATGGACGTCGCCCGCGGCGCCGGCGTGAAGGTCATCGGCGTGCCGCCGAAGGACAACGAGGCCAAGTAGCCCGACGGCTCACCCCGCCTGACCAGGCGGAACATCGTACGGCGGACGAACCTTCCAAGGGCGTCCGCCGTATTGTGCTTCATCGATCTCGCCGCTCCGGGGTAGTGGTAGCATTCCTGCGGCGCGGGAGTGGACAGTGGGAAGCCCGGAATCGGGAGTGGGGGGTCGTGACGGCTTCCCGGATGCCCCGGGTGACCGGTCGATTCCTCACTCCCGAGCGCTGAAGACCAGCAGACTCGAGTCGTGACCCAACCAGACTTCATTCCGACGGACCAGCCGCATGCGTCGCGGCCGCCGTACCGCCCGCCGATCGGGATCCCGGTCGAGGGGGAGCGGCGGTGGCGCGGCATCACGGCGTCGGTCGCGTTCCACGCGCTGGTGCTGCTGCTCCTGCTGCTCCCTGTGCTCTTCCCGGCCGTGCTGCCGACGCCGCCGGAGAGCGCGGGTGGCCCGGGGCCGGCCGGGGGAGGCGGAGGGGGACGTGGCGGCACGGGGGGGGACGTGCTCCGCGAGCGGCTGCACTGGGTCCAGGTCGCGCCCACCCCTCCGGCCCCGAAAGCCGCGCCGCCGACGCGGGCCGTCGTCCCGCCGCCGGTCGTGCCTCCGCCGCCAAGGCCGAAGCCCGAGCCGAAGCCCGCGCCGCCACCCCCACCGCAGACGTCGGCGAAGCCAGCCCCCGCCGACTCGGCGCCCGTCGTCGCCGCGGCCACGCCCGGCGCCGGCGGGGGAACGGGGAACGACGGGACCAACGGCAGCGGCCCGGGCACGGGAGGCGGCGTGGGAGCGGGTGTCGGGACCGGGCGCGGCAGCGGCGTCGGCCCCGGCACCGGCGGCGGGAACGGCGCCGTGTACACGCCGATGCCGATCGAGGTGTTCATCCCGCCGATCCCCGTGCCCGGCAAGGTGCGCGGCACGTCCCTCGTCGCCGTCTTCGACGTCGACGAGAAGGGGAAGGTGCTCTCCTTCACCTTCAACAAGACGAAGGACGGCGACTACAACCGGAAGCTGCAGGACGTGCTCGCGTCGATCCGCTGGCGCCCCGCGACGACGCCCGACGGCACGCCCATCCGCTCGCAGGGAAAGCTCGAGTACACGCTGTGGTGAGGACGCCCACCGCGAGGCGCGGAATTGCGCCAGGCTGCGATATCTAGCCAACTTCCGGGCCCTGCCATATCTTGCCGCGATCCTGCGGCTGACCGCCCCGAGCGCCCGATCGCCTCGCGCCGGTTCCGCTCGCGCGCCGCGTCCAGTCCCGCCCACGCGGCGGCTCGAGGACGCACTCCGTCCGACAACTCCGCGAGGTTGAATGAGCAGCGTGGCCGCACCGCCGAACGCGACCCAGCCGCAGCAATCCGAGTTCGTCAAGGCGCTCTCCCTCACCGACGCGACGATGCTCGTCGCCGGGTCGATGATCGGCTCGGGCATCTTCATCGTGTCGGCCGACATCGCGCGGACCGTCGGCTCTCCGCTCTGGCTCGTCGCGGCCTGGGTGCTCACCGGCGTGATCACGCTGCTCGGCGCGCTCTCCTATGGGGAGCTGGCGGCGATGTATCCCCGGGCCGGCGGACAGTACGTCTTCCTCCGCGAGTCGATGGGTCCACTCATGGGATTTCTCTACGGGTGGACCCTTTTCGTGGTGATCCAGACGGGGACGATCGCCGCCGTCGCCGTCGCCTTCGGACGCTTTCTCGGCGTGCTCTGGCCGGCGGTCGGCCCCGAGCGCTTCGGCTGGTTCCCGCAGCTCGACATCGCGACGCCGGGCGGGAGGATCGAGCTCGGCCTCTCCCCGCAGCGCCTCGTCGCGCTACTCTCGATCTGGGTGCTCACCTGGATCAACCTGCGCGGCGTGCGGGAGGGGAAGCTGGTCCAGACGACGCTCACCGTCGTGAAGACGGGGGCGCTGGCGCTGCTCATCCTCCTCGGCCTCACGCTGGGACGCAACGCGACCGCGGTGACCGCGAACTTCGGACCCGGCAACTTCTCCGGCGGCGTCGACTTCACGGGCGCCTTCGCGATCGCCTTCGGCGCCGCGATGGTCGGCTCCCTCTTCTCGAGCGACGCCTGGAACAACGTCACCTTCGCCGCCGCCGAGGTGAAGAACCCGCGCCGCAACCTGCCCCTGGCGCTGCTGCTCGGCACGGGACTCGTGACGCTGCTCTACGTGGCCGCGAACATCTCGTACCTGAACGTGCTCCCGATGCGCGGCGTGCAGGACGGGGTCACGGTGCTCCAGCGCGGCATCCAGTTCGCGACGCAGGACCGCGTCGGCACCGCGGCCGCGGAGACGATCTTCGGGCCGAGCGCGGCCACGTTCATGGCGATCGCCATCCTGATCTCGACGTTCGGCTGCAACAACGGGCTGATCCTCGCCGGCGCCCGCGTCTACTACGCGATGGCGCGCGACGGGCTGTTCTTCCGGCGCGTCGGGACGCTGAATCGCAATCAGGTGCCGGCGGCCGGCCTCGTCGTGCAGGCCGTCTGGACGTCGCTGCTCTGCCTGACCGGGACGTACGGGCAGCTCCTCGACTACGTGATCTTCGCCGCACTCATCTTCTATGTGATGACGACGATCGGGCTCTTCGTGCTGCGCGCGAAGTACCCGGCCGCGGAGCGCCCGTACCGGGCGATCGGCTACCCGGTGCTGCCGGCGCTCTACATCCTGCTGGCGGCCGCGGTCGCGGTGATCTTGCTCGTGGCCGACAAGACGCGCGCGCAGGCGCTCTCGGGGCTGGCGCTCGTGCTCGTCGGCGTCCCGGTGTACTACGTGTGGCGGCGCGCCGAGCGCCCGTCGCTCGCCGAGTCGGTGCAGGCGCGCCCGTAGGCGGCCGCCCGCACCGCGGGCGCGGTCGGCCCACTCGTCCGCCGCGCCCGCGCCGCGCCCCGCCCGGGCCGGCGCCCCACCCCCGTTCACTCGCACCCCAACACGCCGCCTCATGAACGCTACGCAGTCGACTCTGCTCGGGATCGTCGTGGGCGTCAGCGCGTTCGCGCTGCTCTTCGCCGTCTGGCTCGCGCGCTGGGTGCTCGCGCGCGACCGCGGCACGCCCGCGATGCAGAAGATCTCGGACGCCATCCAGCAGGGCGCGGAGGCCTACCTCGCGCGGCAGTACAAGACGATCGCGGTCCTGGCCGTCGTCGTGGCGGTGCTGATCTTCGTCGGCTACGCCTTCCTCCGCGTGTCGAACGAGCACGACCCGGTGGCGGACCGCACGCTGCTCGCCACCTACACGGCGGCGGCGTTCCTGCTCGGCGCGCTGAGCTCCGGGATCGCCGGCTACATGGGGATGTGGACCTCGATCCGGGCCAACATTCGCGTCGCCGCCGCGGCGACGCGCTCGCTCAACGGCGCGCTCCAGACGGCGCTGCGCGGCGGCGCGGTCTCCGGTCTCTTCACCGTCGCGATGTCGCTGCTCGGCGTCGGGGGGCTCTACTGGCTGCTCCAGGCCTTCCGCCCCGCCGGCGTCGACCCCGACACGTGGTCGCGGCAGCTCCCCTTCCTGATCGTCGGCTACGGCTTCGGCGCGTCGTTCGTGGCGCTCTTCGCGCAGCTCGGCGGGGGCATCTACACCAAGGCGGCGGACGTCGGCGCGGACCTCGTGGGCAAGGTCGAGGCGGGGATCCCGGAGGACGACCCGCGCAACCCGGCGGTGATCGCCGACCTCGTCGGCGACAACGTCGGCGACTGCGCCGGCCGCGGCGCCGACCTCTTCGAGAGCACGGCGGCCGAGAACATCGGGGCGATGATCCTCGGCGTGCTGCTCTACCCGTTCTTCGGGATCGGCGGGATGCTCTTCCCGCTCGTGCTCGGCGCCTTCGGCCTCCTGGCGTCGATCGTCGGCGTGCTCGTCGTGCGGACGCGCGAGGACGCCGACCCGATGAAGGCGCTGAACGTGGGCTACTACGTGACCGCCGCGCTCGTGCTCGCCGCGCTCTTCTTCGCCACGCGCTGGCTGCTCGGCGTCCCCACCGCGCCCGATGCCTGGTGGCACTTCTTCCTCTGCGGCGCGATCGGCCTCGCGACGTCGGTGGCGTTCGTGTACATCACGCAGTACTACACCGAGTACCGCTACCGCCCGGTGCTCAGCATCGCCGACGCCAGCCAGACGGGTCCGGCGACGAACATCATCGCCGGCATCGCGGTGGGCATGGAGAGCACCGTCCTGCCGGTGCTCACGATCGCGACGGCGCTCATCAGCTCCTACTACCTCGGCCAGACGAGCGGGTTGACGAACGCCGCGGGGCAGCCGGTGGGCGGCCTGTTCGGCACGGCGGTGGCCGCGGTCGGCATGCTCGGCACGGCGGGCTACATCCTCGCCATGGACGTGTTCGGCCCGATCACCGACAACGCCGGCGGCATCGCCGAGATGTCGGGACAGCCGGAGAGCGTCCGCGACATCACCGACCGCCTCGACTCGGTGGGGAACACGACGAAGGCGCTGACCAAGGGCTACGCGATCGGCTCGGCGTCGCTCGCCGCCTTCCTGCTCTTCTCGGCGTACCTCGACGAGGTGCGCAACTACACCGGCAAGGACGTCCTGGTGAACCTGGCGAACCCGCCGGTGTTCGTGGCCGGCCTGCTGGGCGCGATGCTCGTCTTCTGGTTCTCCTCGCTCGCCATGACCGCGGTGCGCAAGGCGGCCTCCAGCGTCATCACCGAGGTGCGCCGGCAGTTCCGCGAGCGGCCGGGGATCATGCAGGGGACCGAGCAGCCGGACTACGGCGCGGCGGTGGACATCGTGACGCGCGGCGCCCTGCGCGCGATGGTGCTCCCGGGCGCGCTCGTCGTCTTCTTCCCGATCGTCGTGGGTCTCGTCTTCCGCCAGTTCGGCCTCGGCGCCGAGGCGGTCGCCGCCTTCCTGATGGTCGGCACGATCGCCGGCATCCTGATGGCGGGGTTCCTGAACAACGGCGGCGGCGCCTGGGACAACGCCAAGAAGTACATCGAGACGGGCGCCCTCGGCGGCAAGCGCTCGGACGCCCACAAGGCGGCCGTCGTCGGTGACACGGTGGGTGACCCGTTCAAGGACACCGCCGGCCCGTCACTACACGTGCTGATCAAGCTGCTGTCGACGATCACGCTGGTGCTGGCGCCGCTGTTCATCTGATCCCGGACTTCCCCCCCCGACCCGACCGGATGACATCGCTCTTCGCACGAAAGCCGATCTCGGATCTCCTGGCCGAGGAAGGCAACCCCAACGCTCTGCGGCGCGCGCTCGGTGCGGGCGACCTGATCATG
>JBJMNL010000262.1:0-34535 GCA_045804285.1 Gemmatimonadaceae bacterium | reverse complement strand
TCGGTCCGGAACAGCTCGATCATCTGCGGCAGCGTCATCACCTCGATGTCGTTGCCCGGCGACCAGCCGAGCAGGGCGAGGAAGTTGAGCATCGCGCCGGGGAGGATCCCCATGTGCTGGTAGTCCCCGACCGCCGTCGCGCCGTGCCGCTTGCTCAGCTTCTTCCCGTCGAGCCCGTGGATCATGGGGAGGTGGGCGAACTGCGGGAGCTCGGCGCCGAGCGCGCGGTAGAGGAGGATCTGCTTCGGCGTGTTCGAGATGTGATCGTCGCCGCGCATCACCAGGGTGATCCCCATCGTGATGTCGTCGGAGACCACGGCCATGTTGTAGATCGGGGTCCCGTCGGAGCGGAGGACGACGAAGTCCTCGATGTCCTTGTTCGGGAAGGCGATCCGGTCGTGGACCAGGTCGTCCCACTCCGTCGTCCCCTCCGGCACGCGGAAGCGGATGACGAACGGCATGCGGGCGGCGACGCGCCGATCTATCTCCTGTGCGGGTAGGCGGTCACACCGTCTGTCGTACTTGAAGCTCTCCTTGCGCGCCTCGGCCTCGCGGCGCCGCTCCTCGAGCTCGGCGGGGGTGCAGAAGCAGCGGTAGGCGGCGCCCGCCTCGAGGAGGCGCCGGGCGTCGCGCTGGTGGAGCTCGAGGTTCGCGCCCTGGTAGACGACGTCCTCGTCCCACGTCAGCCCGAGCCACTCCAGCCCCTCGAAGATCGCGCGCGTCGACTCCTCGGTGCTGCGCGCCTTGTCCGTGTCCTCGATGCGGAGGAGGAACTGGCCGCCGTACTTCTTCACGAAGAGCCAGTTGAAGAGCGCCGTGCGGGCGCCGCCGACGTGCAGGTAGCCGGTCGGCGAGGGGGCGAAGCGGAGGCGGTGCGGCGCGGCGGCGCCGTTCGGAGCGGTCATGCGACGTGGCGGATTCGGAGCGGGAGTGGGGAATAGGGAATGGGGAATAGGAAGCGTGTCCTATTCCCCATTGCCGGTTCCCGTGTTCGAGCGGAGAGAGAGGGATTCGAACCCTCGATAGGGGTTGACCCCCTATGCCGGTTTAGCAAACCGGTGCCTTCAGCCTCTCGGCCATCTCTCCTCGCGGCGGCGCGCAGCGGCGTGCGGGACGCTCGCTGGCGCGCGACGAACACGAAGGTTATCGCTGGCCCGGCGGCCCGTCAACCCGCGACGCGGCGAGGGGGCGCGGTGTCGCCGCGGCGAGGGCGCGCGTGAGCGGCGCGGCGGCGGCAGCGGCGGCGGAAAGCGCGCGAACGGGAGAGAGGGGAGCCGTCGCCGACGGCTCCCCTCTCTCGCACGACGGAGCGCGTGGGACTCGAACCCACAAGCGGTGTCCCGCGGCGGTTTTCGAGCTCTCTCACGCGCGTCGCGCCCCATCGCGTGCCGGTCGTGCGGAGCGGCGTCGGCGGTGCGTCCCATCGTGCCGCGTCGCGTCCTACGACGGCGGGACGTGCCCGGATCCGTGCCCCGCGGCCGCCCGGTTGCTCATCGCCGACCACCGCGGGGGAGGCCACGCAGTGGGCGTGCCGCGTCTGCCTCGGGCTCGCTATCGGCGGCCGAGAGGGTGAGCGGGGCGGGGTGCGGGCCGTGGTGCATCGCTCCCTCCGGTGCGGGAGCCCGCTACGGCCCGCACCACCCGCGCCGAGCTGGCGGCGGAACCCTGACCCGGACCACCAGGCATGAGCGCCGGCTCTCGCGTCGCGGGCCGCATCTGTCAGTTCGACGTCCGGCGTCCGAGAGCCGCCATTCATAGCGCGCCTGAGAGCCAGTGTAGGACGTTGAGCGCGAACTGGCGGTCGTCGGCTCCGGGCCAGCTCATGCCGAACCGCACGCGCCCGCCCCCGGTCACCTGCGCGGTGAGCATCGCCGCCTCGCCGGCGACGACCACGTGCCGGCGCACCGCGCGGAGCGCCACCGCCTGGGCGACGTGGTCGAAGCTCTGTGGGATCGATTTCTTGACAAAATGACTGTATAGCATTGGAGGTCCCTCTCCTCCTATGATTGCGGCCGCCCTCGGCACCATCGGACGAGAGCGCCGAGGGCCGAGGGGTGCGGCCGAAACATGCTCATCGCGTCCCTCGCGCGCATCAGGCGGCTACCGGGCGGCGGCGATCGGGCCGGTGGCGCCCGGCCACTGGACTTGCCGACCACGAGCGCCTTCGTCCGCCTCCCGCCGTTCGCCTCTACCCATGTTCGCCTCGCCGAAGCCGGTCATCGCGATGGTCCACGTCGGCGCGCTGCCCGGCACGCCGGCGGGCCGCGCCACGCTGCGTGAGCTCGAGGAGCGGGCGGTAGCGGAGTGCGCCATCTACCGCGCGGCGGGGGTGCACGGGGTGGCGCTGGAGAACATGCACGACGTGCCGTACCTGCGCGGCGGCGTCGGGCCGGAGATCACGGCGGCGATGACCGTCCTCGCGCTGGCGGTGAAGGGGGCGAGCGGGCTCCCGTGCGGCATCCAGATCCTCGCCGGCGCGAACCACGAGGCCGTCGCGGTCGCGCACGCGGCGGGGCTCGACTTCGTGCGCGTGGAGGGGTTCGCGTTCGCGCACGTCGCGGACGAGGGGATCCTCGAGTCGTCCGCGGCGTCGCTGCTGCGCTTCCGCCGGCACATCGGGGCCGAGCAGGTGCAGGTGTGGGCGGACGTGAAGAAGAAGCACGCGTCGCACGCGATCACCGCCGACGTCGGCATCGGCGACACCGCGGCGGCCGCGGAGTTCATGCGCGCGGACGCGGTGATCGTCACCGGCCCGGCGACGGGCGAGTGCCCGAGCGAGCGCGCCATCGCCGAGGTGCGCGGGCGCTGCCGGCTGCCGCTCTACCTCGGCTCCGGGATCACGCCGGAGAACCTCGCGCGCTACTACGCGGGCGCGGACGGGTTCATCGTCGGGTCGGCGTTCAAGGCGGAGGGCCGCTGGAGCGAGGCGGTGGACGCGCGCCGCGTCGAGCGGTTCATGGTGGCGCACGCGCGGTGCGGCGGGAAGTGAAGTGAGGAGTGCAGCTAGCGGCCTAGGTGGTGCCCGACGAATGCTCCGGGAGCCCATCTCCTGTCGGAGATGCCAGTGCACTGGCGGCGGCTCCGCGCGCCGTCTTTCTCCCGCCAACCGGCTCTAGCTCGCGCCGAGGCGCGCGACCTCTACCTGCAGGCCGCGAATACCTGCCCCCGTGAGCGCCGCGTCGAGCCGGCCGCTGGTGAGCAACTCGCGCGTCGGCGTGAACAGGCCCTGCCGATCGCCCCCATGGCCGGCGCCGCGCCGCCGAGTCTGGCGTCGTAAGTCCAACGGAGGGCGTGGGACTCGAACCCACAAGCGGTTTCCCGCGGCGGTTTTCAAGACCGCTGCATTAGCCATTCTGCCAGCCCTCCTACGTCACCAAAGATCATTCGGTTCGAGCACGTCCGCAACGCCGTCTCCAAAGCGGCGGGCGAGCAAGGCGAAGTGCGCCTGCCGCTCGCCCGCTCCGGAGTGCTCATCGTCTATGTTCGCAGTGGAGAGATGCGCCGTCTCTGCCGCCGCACCGGCCGTTGGACCGCCCCCCGGGTAGCGCGCCGGTAGCGATACGACGAACGTGCTGCCCTGACCAGGCGCGCTCCTGGCGACGATCAGGTCGCCGCCGAGCAGGCGCGCGAGCTGGCGGGCCACCGAGAGCCCGAGGCCCGTGCTCCCTGCGCTCTGCGTCGAGATCGGATCCGCCCGCCAGAAGGGATCGAAGATGTGCTCCTGATCCGCGCCCGCGATCCCGCGGCCGGTGTCGGCCACCTCGAAGTAGACTCTGACCTCCGCGTCCCGCCCCTCGATGCGGAGGCGGAGGACGACGTCGCCGGCGTCGGTGAACTTCACCGCGTTGGCGAGCAGGTTGACGAGGATCTGGCGGAGCTTGCGCGGGTCCGTGTGGAGCTCGACCGGTTCGTCCGGACCCTCGACGCGGAGGCGCAGTCCCTTCTCCATGGCGAGCGGGCGGACGAGCACGAGGCTTTGTTCGACGACGTCGACCAGGCGCACGGGCTCCGCACGCACGACTTCCTCGCCGGCCTCTACGCGCGCGTACCCGAGGAGGTCCTCGATCAGTCCCAACAGGTGCTGGCCCGAGGCGCGCACGCGCCCGAGGTGGTCCTTCTGGAGCGCGGTCATTGGCCCGGAGATCTCGTCGCTGAGCAGTTGGGTGTAGCCCAGGACGGCGTTCATCGGCGTGCGGAGCTCGTGGCTGACCGTCGCCACGAAATTCGCCTTCGACCGATTCGCCCGCTCCGCCGCCTCGCGGGCTTGTCGCTCGGCCGCCCGCAGGTGGGCGCGCATGATCGCCTGCGCGCACATCACGCCAAGCGTGAGGACGAACGCACGCTCATCCTCGTCGAAGGTGCGCGGTTTTGCCCAGGTGAGACCGAGGACGCCTCGCAGCTCCCCGTTCGCCCAGACCGGAACGATGGCCGCCGCGCGCGAGCCCGCGCGGATCATCGCGGCGCCCCAATCGGGGTAGCGTCGCAGCGCCTGCTCGGACGGCAGAAAAAGTGGCTCGCCCGCGCGCGCCACCTCCGCCATCGGCACCGGCGCGTCGAGCGGCAGTTGCTCCAGCGCCGCCCGCACCTCTGCGGGTAGCCCGATCGCGTGTACCACGGTGAGTGTCGTCGCTACGGGGCGTGCGGACGCTGCCGGCAAGGGCGGAGTGGCCGGCAGGAACGCGCCGCGCGTCACGACGACCGCGCTCGTGGCGCCGAGCGCCGAGAGCGCATGCTGCTCCACGAGGTCCGCGGCCTCCGCGGGACCGAGCGCGTCGGTGAGCGAGCCGCTGAGCGCCGCCAGGGCGCGAAGACGCCGGCTCGCGCCGGAGATCTCCCCGCGGGCAGGGCCCGCGGGGTGGCCGGGGAGCAGCGGCAGGTGCTCGGGGAGCTGCGGAGGGCACAGCACATGGGCATGCGGCACGTCGTTGGAGTGCGCGAGCACGGGACTCTCCTTGAGGGAGGCGTCGCCAGGAGCGCCGGACGTCCAACGGCGAAGTGGGCCTGAGGGGCCACCCGCCCTGCACTGGTGAGGAACTCGCAGTGACCGCAATCTATGGTCTGGTCTGGAACGCCGCACTCCAGACAGACCGATTGTTCACGTAGTTCGTGCCCTTGGTCCTCGGCCGGTCGCACCTGCCCTGGAAGGTTCCTTTGCGCACCCACCGGTAGGTACGACTCCGCTACATGGTCCCGGTGATCGAGCCTGACACTCGGGGTTCTTTCCCGGCGCTCGACTTGCGAGGCCAGACTCGAGTGGGCTTCGAGCGGGCCAACATGGTCCGTGCAGTCTCCGCAGGTGGGGCGCTACCTTGGTAGTCGCCTTCTCCTGCCGACACGCGAGGTCGAGCATGCCCGAATCACAGGGTCGTCAGGACGCCCCACCGACTTGGCCCGACAGCGAGAGCCGCGAAGGGTTGCTGCGCCGTGTCTCCGCGCTGGAGACCCGAGTGCGGGAGCTCGAGGCTCGGTGCGCGCGGCTCCGCGAGGGAGCCGACGCAGAGTCGCGCGGGCAGATGGTGGCCCTCCGCCGGAGTGAGGAGCGATTTCGGGCACTGGTCGACGCGACGGCCCAGGTGATCTGGACCACTGATCCGGCGGGAAGGGTGGTCGAGGATTCCCCCTTCTGGCGGGCCTTCACCGGGCAGACGCGTGAGCGCAGCCTGCGGGTGTCCGTCGCCGACGGCGAGCGGCGACTGGAAGTGCAAGGGCATGCCGCCGACGTCCTGCGCCAGAGCGAGCCGCGCTTCCGGCACCAGGCGCTGCACGATCCCCTCACCGGGCTGGCGAACCAGGCGCTGTACCGTGACCGCGTTGCCCATGCGCTCGCCCGCGCCGCTCGCGACGGAACCACGGCAGCCGTGCTCTTCCTCGACCTCGACGGGTTCAAGCGCCTCAACGATACGCTCGGCCACGCCGCCGGAGACCGGGTCCTCGTCACTGTTGCGGAGCGGCTCCAGGTTGCGGTGCGCGCCGACGACACGGTCGCGCGGCTTGGGGGCGACGAGTTCGCCGTCCTTGCGAAGGCGCGCGGCGGCGGCCGCTACGCAGTGGCGGAGCCGAGCGCAGACACCGCCCCACGGGGCCGCGCTGACTAGCGGCACTCTGGAAGCTCCGCGCGGGTGGCAGATGGACGAGCCACCCCTTGTACTTCGGGCATTGCCGATGGACGGCTCGCGCGCAGACACCCCCGGGGTGGGGCCGCCGCATGCGCGTCGTCACGTCCACCGGGTCGCCGTACGTGAGGTAGGGGGCTCCGGACAGATCCGGACAGATGCGGTACTCCGCACGCGTCGGAACGCGTGCTGATGCGATCACCTTGCGACGAGATAGCTGGGCTGCACCAGCCAAACGCTGTGTGCAATCCGCTCAGGCACCGGCCCTGGGCGCCAGGCGCTCCCGCGGCTTCAGGCCGGAGCCGGGGCGAGCCGGTCGATGAGGCCCTGCACCGCGGCGAGGTACGCCCGGGTGTCGAAGCGGTCCGGGTCGATCATCGCCTGCACCGCGAATCCGTTGATCAGACTGACGGCGACCGCCGCCAGCGTCTCGGGCGTGATGTCGGGGCCGGGCGCGGCGTCCGCGGGGAGCATCTCCTCGGCGATCGCGCCGAACGCCGCCCGGTAGCGCTCGAGCGCGGCGCCGATCTTCCGCCGGACCGCGACCTGGCGGACGCCGAGCGCCCAGTATTCGAAGAACAGGCGCAGGCCCCGGGGGTCGCCGGCGAGACGCACCAGTTCCTGCCGGAGGAGCGCCCCGAGGCGCTCCGCCGCGTGCGGGATCCGCGCGACGTCCTCGGACATGTGGAGCATCGCCGTGGTCGCGAGCACGCGGTCGAGGAGCGCGGCGATGAGCTGGTCCTTCCCCTTGAAGTAGAAGACGACGAGGCCGTGGCTGAGCCCGGCCTCCGCGGCGACCGCGCGCAGCGTGACGCCGGCGACCCCCGTGTGCAGGGCCACCCTGTACGCCGCACTCATGATCTGCTCGCGCCGCGCCTCCTCCGGCGCCTTCGGTCCCGGCATGCCCTCCCTCCCGGCGAGTGGTCGCTCGTCCGTCGCCAGCGACGTGCGCCGGGTGCCCCGGCGCGTCGTCGCGGCGTCTCGTGCTGGCTATTGACCAACTGGAAAATATACGTTACTATACATTATACAACTGGTCAATACGGGAGTGGGAGGTGGCCGCTCACCGCATCAGGCACGCCCGACCAGCGGCTTCGCCCCGGTCCGTCCGGAGGATGTATGCACACTTCCCGACTGTTGACGCTCGCCGTCTCGACGTTCGCCCTCGCCGCCTGCAACCCCTTCCACCGCGAGCCGGTGACGGAGGTGAGCCGCGACGCGAACGTCAACGCACGCTGGCGCGGCTCGCTCGTCACCCCGGCCACGCTGGCCGGGGCGGTGCAGATGAACGGAGCGGCCACGATGCAGCCGGGCCGGAACGGCGCGGACACTGACGTCTCGCTCAACCTCGCGAACGCGACGCCGGGGGGCCGCCACCCGTGGCAGGTGCACCGCGGGCAGTGCGGCGCGGACGAGGGCGTCCTCGGCTCCGCCGGGGCGTACACGCCGATCGAGGTCGGCGACGACGGCCGCGGCCGGGCGACGGCCACCGTGCCCATGCCGATGCCGACGACGGGGAGCTACTTCGTGACCGTCGGCGCCTCGGCGGCCAACGCGGAGACGGTCGTCGCCTGCGGCAACCTCGCGCCGCCGACGTCGTGAGCCGTCCGCACGGCCGCGGGCGCCCACACGGGGCGCCCGCGACAGGCCGGCGTGAGGCGCGACCGCCCGCATCCCAGATCGGCCAGTCGGCGCAGAGCGCCCCGACCCCGGAGAGAGCCATGTTGGATCCCAAGGAAATGAAGAAGGGCGGGTTCGGCGCGTTCGCGGCGCTGTTCGGCGAGCGGTGGGCCGCCCGCCACCCGGCGCCGAGCACGGAATCGAGCACGGAATCGAGCGCGGACTCGAGCCAGGCCGCGCCGTCGGCGCCGTCGGCGGCGTCGGCGGCGTCGGCGGCGTCGGCGGCGACGACCCCTGCGCCGAGCGTCGATGTCGCGCCCGACGGGGCAGTCGACGCCGACGTGCCGCGTTAGGCCGATGCGCCAGAGCGCCGGCGGCACGCCGGGGGTACGAGTACCGCCGTCTCATGACTGAGGACACGACCATGACGGATCGCCCGGTTCCACTCGAGACGCTCTACGCCCGATTCGACGCGTACGCCGAGGGGCGCGACCACGGGAAGGGCGGCTGGGCCGCGCACGAGGCGGTGCTCGACCGACTCGCCGCCAACCGGCGCGTAGCGGAGGCGTACGGCTGGACGTCGTGCGCGCTCGAGCGCGCCGGCGGCACGGGGCGGCTGCGGGCGTTCGGACTCCCGCCCTCGGAATGCCAGCGCAGCACGATCCCCGACTGGCATTTCGAGCCCCGGTACTAGGAGCGCCCGCGGATCATCCGCCCGCGGATCATCCGCCCGCGGATCATCCGCCCGCGGATCATCCGCCCGCGGGCGCTCACGGGCCGCGGGTCGTCCACTGATCCTTGCCTGGGTGCAGGAGGGCTCCATGAGCGGCGTGCTGACCACCCCCGCGCGCACGGCCGGGACCGTGAAGTGGTTCGACGAGCCCCACGGCTTCGGCTTCATCGGTCGCGACGACGGCCGGCCGAACTGCTTCGTCCACCGCTTCGATTTCCGCGGCGGAAGCCTGACGACCCTCGCCGCGGGCGACCGCGTCGAGTTCGCCGTCGTCGAGCGGGAGAAGGGCCCGTGGGCGGACGACGTCACGCAGGGTCCACCCCGTCCTGCGATCACCGCGCGGCGTGCACGCCGGGGCGTGAGTGCCGGTGACACACTGGCCGGAGCGGTTCGCGGGGAGGCCACGATGAGGACGGCGCGACAGCAGGGGGCCGCGGCGAGAAGGCTGGGCGCTGCATCGGCGGCCATCCCTCCTCGGACGGCCGGATCGCCGGGGCCCAGTCTACGCCGCCTCTCGCATGGCGAATGCGAGGCGGTGCTGGCGCGGAACGTCGTGGGTCGCATCGCCGTTGCGAACCGGGGGCACGTGGACATCGCCCCGACCAGCTACGTGTACGCCGATGGGTGGCTGTACGCGCGCGCGGATCGCGCGCTGCGCTCGGCCATCCGGCACAATCGGTGGGTCGCCGTGGAGGTCGCTGAGATCCAGGGCGTCTCCGACTGGCGGAGCGTGGTCGCGCGCGGCGCTTGCTACGGTACGTCGCCGAACGGATGCGCCGGGGGCGAGGCCGCGACGGCAGCGGGCGTGGCGTTGCTGCGAGACAGGGTCCCGGAGATGTCGCGCGAAGGCCAGACGATGCCGATTGCCGTCGCCATCTTTCGCGTGCATGTGGACGAGCTTACGGGGTGCCGGGCCACATCGCCGGCTGCGCTGCGGAAGCCCGTCGCGAGCGTGCGGAGCTCAGAGCCCCGCGGTGCGCCGCCGGCGCCGCCACGAAGGACGCGATGAGCGGCAACGAGGCGGCCGACCGCGCCAGCGGGAGTGAGCCCGAGCGCCGTCGAAGCGCTCGTGCGGCGGACGGCGCCGACGTCCCGGCCAGTGCGGCGCCGAGTATCACCCCGGAAACGACGGGGCGGTGCGGACGCGACGTGTTGGCGCAACATCGGGCAGACGACGACGGAATGGCCCTGTCTGCGCCGTGATGGCGCTCGGACCCAGCGGCACATCCGACCGCAGGACGACGCGATCGCGCCAAGCACGCCATCACGGCGCCGAGGTCGCCTCGCACTCGTGGACTCACCGACTGCGCTGCCGTCCCCGGCGCAGGACTCGGAGCCGAGACCGGAAGTCAGCGAGGTCACCCACGGGCGTGGCCCCGATCTCCTCGAGCACGGCGCGGTAGCCCGGGGACGCCGCGCCACCCACGACGAGGGTGACGTCCTTCGGCAGGAGCGTCCCCAGGCGCCGGAGCTCGTGCCCGACCGCCCGATCATCCGCAGGGTAGACGACGCTCAGTGCCACGGCGCGCGCCCGCGTCTGCACCGCCGCCATGGCGATGTCCTCTGCCGGAAGGCTGGCGCCGAGGTAGGTCACCCGCCACCCTTCGGCCGCCGCGGTCGCGGCGGCGAGCATGGCGCCGAACTCGTGCACCTGCCCCGCCGGGGTCGCGACCACGAGGTTCGGCGCGGCCCCCACCGACGCGGCGATCGCGACGATCCGATCGAGCACGCGCCGCAGCACCGCGGAGGCGAGATGGCCGTGCACGGGGCGCAGGATCCCCTCCCGCCAGCGCGCGCCGACGCGGTCGAGCAGCGGCACGACGAGCGCGTCGAGGAACGCGTCAGCCGGGAGCGCGACCACCGCGCGCTGGAGCATGGCTTCGAGCGCGACCGCGTCCAGCCGCTCGACGGCGCGGAGGCACTCGGCCAGGTAGTCGGCGCGACGGTCGGCCGGCGGCGCGACGGGCTGCGGCCCCTGCGCTCCGTGGCCCGAGCGGTCCGCGTCCGCGTCCCGGCGCACGAGTGCGGCCAGCTCCGCCGTCGACAGCGGCGCGAGCTGCCCGATGCCTCGTCCGGCCAGCGTCGCGCGGTAGAGCAGCCCGAGCCGCTCGATGTCCGCGTCGGAGTAGAGGCGGCGTCCGCTCTCCGACCGTGCGGGCTTGACCACCTCGTGCCGCCTCTCCCACGCGCGGAGCAGGTCGGCGCTCAGCCCGGTGCGTCGCGTGACGACCCGCATCGGGTGCTGGTGCGGCTTCGGCTTCGAGCGTGCGGTCATGGCCTGACAGGCTAACGGCGGCGGCGAATGGCGTCAATGAATAGTTCTGACCATAACATGGACACGACGCCGCACGCCGCGCGCAGGAGCCAGGCCCGGGCGGCGCACGGGCCTGGCGCCTTGTCCATGTAATGTACTGAACGGAACATTGACACCGCCCGTCCGCGATGCGATCTTACAGTATGGAAGGCTGGAGGCCATCGGGGCCCGGTTATCCGGTGCTGGTGCAGTTCGGGTCCCTTGCGAGACAGAGGCATGTATGTGGTACACACGCGTCACGACCGCCCCGATTTTCGGGCCGCGGTTCGACATCAGCCGACTGCTCGACGACACCACCGCACGTGGCCAGGTCGGGCCGAATGAGTGGACCCCCGCGGTGAACATCCGCGAGACCGACACGGCGCTGACCTTCGCGGTCGAGCTTCCGGGCGTCAAGCTCGAGAACCTCGAGGTAACCGCGGATGACGGCGTCCTGACGATTCACGGCGAGAAGGCCGCGGAGGGAAAGGAGGGCGAGGAAGCTCGCTATCACCTCGTCGAGCGGAGCTTCGGGTCGTTCACCCGCCGGTTCCAGTTGCCGCAGGGCGTCGACGGGAACAAGATCGAGGCCGACGTCGCGGACGGCATGCTCGAGGTCCGCATCCCGAAGGCGGCGATGCCGCAGCCGAAGCGGATCCACATCCAGGCCGGCGTCGACGCGCGCAGTCGCGCAACGCCGGTCGTCGGCAGTGGCGAGCCCCGCAAGGAGTCGAAGAAGTTGGGCGGGGCGAAGCAGTTGGAGAGCGCCGGCGTCTGACGGGCTGCACGGCACCAAGCTAGAGAGACCGGACAACGGCGCGGGGCGTATGCCCCGCGCCGTTGTCGTTGGGCGGGCCGGCGCCGCGTCACACGTTGGTTGTTGACCAGATGGACAATAGGTGGTATGATGCAGTGCACGCATCGGCCGCGCATGTCTTCACCAGGCGCGTCGACAGGGCCCGTGTCGTCGAGCCCCGATGCCTTCCGGCGCTCCTGGCGACGCCCAATGCACCGGAGGGCCCATGTCGAAGCATCGCGCCATCCCCGCCAGTCTGTTCCATCGCGTTCTCTCAGGCGGGCGCCTCGTCCCGACGCTTGGCGTCCTCGCAGTGTTGACCACCAGCGGCTGTGTCACGAAGACGCTGGAGAACGGCGGCCTCGAGGCGATTCCAGCTCCGTCTGACACGACCGCGGTCGGCGCCATGGCCGTGTCGCCGGAGGCACGCGCGCTCGGTCACCGGATCGTCCGGTTCGCCAATACAGGCACAGCCGCGGACCGCGCGGTCCGGCGGAAGGACGCCGGTCGCAGAATGTCGGCCGCGTGCGCCGCGAATTACCGCACAGGCGCAGAAGGTCCGGCCGCGGTCGGCGGGGTCGTGACGCCGCGCCTCGATGGGACGAAGGACCAGTCGTCGCGATTCTGGTACATCCAGTTCGTCTGCGTGCGCGACGAGCCCGCGACCTTTGCGCTGCAGCGCGGCTGAGGGTGGGCGTCAGGCGGCACGACCCAGGTCGCTCTCCGGCACCGAGGTGAGCGAGATGCGCCATCGAGAGTGGCATCGGATGCCACGCATCGGCTGGCTACGTGCCGCCGTCCTGGACGCGAACGACGGCTCCTTCAGCTTCTGGCGGAACCGCACGCTCCAGCGACAGCAGGATTGGGAGGGGTGCCGGCCGTACGTCCGAGGTGCGGACGGGCGACGATTGGCCAAATAGCCACAATAACACCACAGGCGCCATCGCAGTCGGATGGCGCCTGGCGCGCAAGCGGTTGCGGTGTAGCGACCTATTTGTGTTGGTGCCTAACTCGTAGCACCCGCTTTCAAGACCGCTGCATTAGCCATTCTGCCAGCCCTCCCGAGGGTGCACGATCGTTCATCCCGTGGACCTCCGCAACGGGAGTCCGACGCCCTCGTCCTGGCGGTTGAACCGTGGCGGGCGGACGGGGACATCGTGGCGGCGGAGCTCGCGTCGGACGGTCGGCCGCGAACGTCCTGACCACGGTGCGCCCGCCCTTACGCACTACCGCGGCGTCTGCGCGCCGCTTCGCGCACGCTCACACCCCGTGCTCGTACCGGATCGCCACGACTACACCGCGAGCGCCACCAGGCAAGGGGGGGCTCGTTGGCCCAGCACGTCGTGACGGGTGTGGTCCACGTCGCTTTCCACGCACCTGGTAACGCGGGCCGCGACACCGGCTGCGTGCGCGAACCTCGTGGCTGCCGTTCGGTCGGTATCGTTTGCCCTCAGGCCGTTCCGCGAGTGCGCCGCCCTCCGCCGAGCTTGCAACAGGGGTCATTCTCGATGCACCCTGGGGAGGCTCTCTCGTGCTGCTTCGTCGGGTCACCGATACCGCGCGGCCGGTAGGCCGCGACCCGGCGTGCGGGCGGCGCACTCCGCGCAGCGCGCGCGGGACCGGGGAGCGGACCGGCACGTCGCATCGGCGGCGCGGCGCAGGCGCCAGGCGCCGCCGGCTCACTTCCACCGGATAGGGGGACGACATGGACACCCAGCAGGCCTCCGGCGACCGCCTGGATGCGCAGATGCGCGCCGCGGACGCCCGACTTGACCAGATGGAGGCGCAGGCCCGCGCGCGGAACGCGCGCGCCGAGATGGACGAGATCTCCGGCCTCCGCGCGCGGCGCGACCAGGTACGGCAGAAGGTGGAGCAGGCGAAAAAGGAGATGAAGGACGACCGCGAGATCGTGCGCGCGCAGATGAGTGCCGATTGGGCCGACGTGCGACGCGAGATCGCCGATGCGCACAACAGGTACACGGCGTGGGACGACGCGCGCGAGCGGCGCTTCACCGCCCATCTCGACCAGGCCGACGCCTTCGTCCGGGAGCAGGGCGCGAAGGACGCCGAGGTGGGCGCGGACGTGGGCGCCCGGCTCGCCGAGGCGCGGCAGGACCTGCGGGACAAGGCCGCGGCGGCCCGCCGGAGCTACGACGCGTGGCGCGAGCGGCGGTCGGACCAGGCGGCGCAGCGGAAGCTCGATGACGCCGAGCTGGAGCTGGAGGAGGCGTCCAACCGCTATGCGGCCGCGCGCGAGGGCGTGCAGCAGCGCGGTCGGCCGGCACGCGCGGACTGACACGCGGCCGCGAACGCCCCGCGTCGCTCGCGCGGGCCACGGCGCAGGGCCCGCGCGTCCCGGCGGGCGGGCCCGAACACGCGCTCAGCGGGCCTCCGTCGGCGGGGGGGCGGGAAGGGCACGGACGCGCGCCTGAATGGCGTGAAACTCGGGCGAGTCGCGCACGAGGCCGCGCAGTTGTGCGGGGTCCATCGCGTCCATTTGGCGCCGGGTCGCGTCCATCCGGGACTGGTCGGTCGGGTGCGTCGAGAACAACGCTACGACGGCGGAGGGGTGCTCCTTCTGCTCGTCGAGCAGCGTCCGGAAGAACGACGGCAGTCCCTCGGGGTCGATCGCCGCGCGGACGGTGTTGCGGACGCCCTCCTCAGGCCGTCGGCGCCCGCCTGACCGCCTCCTCGACGTCGCGCCTCGCCTGCCGGAGCCGGAAGGCCGCGACGAGGAGCACGATCCCGGCGATGATCGCGAATACGGCGATGAATCCCAGCAGCGCGGCGAGCGTGACCGGCGGGTAGATGAGCGCGACGATGCCGGCGATCGCGGCGAGGGCGCCCCACGCCATCGTCCAGCCGTACGAGAGGCCGAAGCGCCGCTCCTGGGCGGCGACGTAGATGCCCAACGCCCCCCCGATGACCAGCCACCACGATACCCACACCACGGCGAAGGCGAGCGAGAGAGTCGGGTAGTAGTAGAGCGCCGCCACGCCGAAGACGATGCTCACGATCCCGCTGAGCAGCATCACCCACCAGTGCGGGGCGATGCCGCGGAGGTCGTTCGCGTGCACGACGTCGGTGATGCCGGCGAAGAGCGCCCAGAGCGCGATGACGAGCGCGAACGCCGCCACGCCGGCCATCGGGCGGGTGACGATGAGGATGCCGACCGCGAGCGAGAGCAGGCCGCGCAGCACCAGCGAACGCGACGTGCGGGTGACGGCCTGGTCGAGGATCCCTGGGGTGTACTCCATCGCTGCCTCCTACCGCACCGTGCGGCGTTCGTGAGATGCCGGGAGTGCGCGGCCCCCTCACGTGCTCGTGCGCCGGCGCCCCTGTGCGCCGGTCGATCGCAACTGGCTGGGCTGCCGTTGGGCTCGGCCGTTCGAACCGTGGTGCGTTTGGCGATCGTAGCGTACGAGGCCAAGCCGGGAGATGACTCGTCCCGCGCCCATCGCTCGCTGGGTGCCGTGATGGCGAACCAGCCGCTCGAGCACGTGACGGAGGTCGGCCGCATTCACGACATCCCTGATGGGCCGGTGGCGATCGGTCCCGCCGAGCGCGGCGGCAACCGGACGCCGCGGCTGGTGTCGGCGCCGGCACCTGGGGCCACGAGCGGCGACACCGGCTTCGCCGAAGGCTGCGAGACTCATGCTCGGTCGGTGTCGCGATTCGCTGCCCTGCGTCTCACTCGCGCGCTGGCCGTCACCGCAGTCGGGCGTGTGCCCACGATACGGGGAATGGGTGAGACGTCAAGCTGAACGTGTGGCGCGGCCCCGCTCCGTCGTCGCCTGCCGCGCGCGGCCGATCTCGTGCTCGAACGAGAGCTCCGGCGTGTGGACTCCGATGCCGACCAACCCGTCGTTTCGGTAGGCCTGCGACCAGGCGCGCACGTACGGCTCCTGGCGCCCCGCCGAGAGAGGGCATGTGCAGACGTTCGAACACCGTCATCTACCGAAGCGACCGGAAGCCCGCGCGAACCTCTTCGGAGAACAGCTGCGGCTGCTCCCACGCCGCGAAGTGGCCGCCCTCGTCGACCTTGTTGTAGTGGATGAGCTTGGGATACGCCCGCTCCGTCCAGCTCCGCGGGGCTGGATAGAGCTCGTCAGGGAAGACGCTCACGGCAACCGGGATGGAGACGCCTTTGACACTGAAAAAGCCGAAGTCGTTCCCCTTGAATCGCTCCCAGTAGAGACGGGACGAGGAAATTCCCGTCTTCGTCAACCAGAAGAGCGTGACATTGTCGAGCACGTCGTCTCGGGTGAGGCCCGTGGGTTGTCCGGCAAAGGCGCGTGAGATCAGCTCGAGGCTGCGCGCGTCGTGGTCGAGGAGGTAGGCCGCGAGGCCGATGGGCGAGTCCTCGATGCCGTAGAGCGTCTGCGGGCGCAACCCCATCTGGTATGCATAGCCGGCGCCCCTCGCATACACGAAGGCCAGCCGCTCGTACGCGAGTTTCTCGTCGGCCGAGAGACCGGATGGCGCCGGAGCGCCGGACCCGGCAGCCTTGTCGATGTCGGGTGGGATGACGCCAGGCATGTTGGAGTGAATGCCGATCAGCTCCGGAGGCGCGTCGACACCCATGTAGTCCGTAATGATGGCGCCCCAATCGCCGCCCTGCGCCGCGAAGCGCGTGTATCCCAGGCGCTTCATCAATTCCACCCAGGCCCGTGCGATGCGCTCGGGGCCCCAGCCGGTCGTGGCCGGCTTGCCTGAATACCCGTAGCCTGGTATCGACGGAATCACCAGGTGGAAAGCGTCCGATGCGCTCGCGCCATGTGCCGTGGGATCGGTCAGAGGGCCAATGATCTTCATCTGCTCGATGATCGAACCCGGCCATCCGTGCGTGACGATGAGCGGCAACGCATTCTCATGCTTCGACCGCACGTGAATGAAGTGAATGTCCAGCCCGTCGATGTTCGTCGTGAATTGCGGGAGCGCGTTCAGCCTCGCCTCGACCTTGCGCCAGTCGTACTCGGTCGCCCAGTAGCGCGCGAGTGCCTGACTCGTCGCGAGCTGCACGCCCTGCGACTGATCTGTGACGGTCTCCCTTTCGGGCCAGCGCGTGGCCGCGATGCGTGCGCGCAGGTCCTCGAGTTCCGCCTCGGGGACCTCGATCTTCGTAAACGGCCGGATCGCTGTGGCACCGGCTGACTTTGCGGTCGTAGCAGACATGGGGGTCTCCTTTCTCCTTGGTCCGGTGATGGCACTGAGCGTAGGCGACGGACGCCGGCAGTACGCCGCGGCGTTGCGGGGTCGCGGCCGGCGAAGTGAGTGTCGCGTCCGTCACGGGCTCACCCCCCTACGAGCTGCTCGCGGCCGTCGATCGGGAACCGTGCGTCGCGCACGTGCCAGTCACACGAACGCGATGGGGGGATGCGATGTGCCCCGAGGCGTCGCCGTTGCACCAACGTGTCGTCGGTACTTTCCTATCTCGTGGCAGACCGATGGGGCCGGCGGCTCCGCCGCCGCCCGCACGGCCCGCGCTCTCCGCGCGACGCAGCGCGCACGCGCTCGGTCCGACCGTGCGACATGCGAGCAACACACTCGCCGAGCAGAGGTTTCGCGAGCAAGGGCGGACGCGGTAATGTGCGCCGCAGCGGCGAGGGGGTGACGAAGGCCAGAAACAGTCGTCTCTCATCCGCCGGCACTCATGAACGACGGTGCCGCACGTGCTCGACACCCCTGCGGAGGGACGATGATCACGATTCAGCGAGTAGCCACGGTATTCGGTGCCGTATTCCTCATCGTCGGATCGCTCGGCTTCACGGCGACGGGGATACACATGGGCGGCATGCAGATGGACGCGACGTCGGCGCCGCTGCTGCTCGGGCTGTTCCCCGTCAACGCCCTTCACAACCTCGTCCACCTCGCCTTCGGCTTCTGGGGGATCTGGGCTGGTCGCGGCGCCGGTCGCGCCGTCGCCTATGCCCTCGGTAGCGGCGCGGTCTATCTGCTCCTGGCCATCCTCGGCATGCTGACACCGATGTTGCTGGGGATCGTGCCCATCGGTGGTTATGACGTCGTGCTGCACCTCGTGCTCGCGGTCGTGCTGGCGAGCTTCGGCTTCTGGGCGATGTGGTTCGCCCCGCGCCAGACGGCGGAGCAACCCGCGACGGTCTGATTCGGCGCGACACGACACCACGAGGAGGCGGTTGCTGAGCAGCAGCCGCCTCCTTCCGTCTCGCGTCATCCTCCCGGCCGTGCGATCGAGGAGCCCTCAGCAGTCGCTGTTTCGCGCCCGGTGCGGGGCGCGGCGCGCCAGCGGTAGTCACTGTCTCCGCGACCCGGATGTCCACTCAGAGTACACGCGCCGAGCTCCACGCCGCGCCCGAAGCCCTGCGCCGATGGATGGCGCACGCCAGCGTGCAGCAGAAGATCCGGCTGCTGCCGACCGTGGCGGCGGCGCTGCTTCTGCTCATCCTCCTCCTCACGGTGGGACTCGGCCTCCTCAACGAGCGGCACCTGGCGCGCATGCAGCGTCGGAGCTACCCCTCGTTGCAAGCGAACGTCGCGGTCCGCCAGCAGCTCGCGTCGGTGGATCGCGCGCTGCAGGACGTCGCCGAGACTCATGATTCGCTCGGGTTGACCGTGGCCGACTCGCTGAGCGGGGCGCTCGTCGGCGCGCTCGACGACCGCCGTGTCGTGGCGGACGACCTGCGCCGGGCCGAACTGCGCGCCAGCTTTCGGGCTTACTACGCGGCCTCGCGCGAGGCGGCCGTGGGGGCCGTGCGGGGCGACGACCGGCACGGTGCGCCCGGTGATCGGGCGCCGGCGCGAGAGCGCTACGCCGACATCGTGCGCATTCTCGACGGCCAGATGGCCGCCGACGAGTCCAGCATCGAGGAGGCGTTCAGCCGCGCGACGGCGTTGCAGCGCGTGGCCTGGCTGCTCGTCGGACTGATCACGCTCGTCGGCATCGCGGTCCTCGGCGCGCTTTCCGTCGTCATGACCCGCTCCCTCACCGATCCGATCCGGGCGGCAGCGAAGGCGGCCGACCAACTGGCTCTCGGGGATACGAGCGCGGTGATCGCCGCGACGGGAGACGACGAGCTGGGGCAGCTGCTCCGCTCGATGGAGCGGCTCATCGGGTATCTGGACGAGATGTCGCGTACCGCGACCGGAATCGGCGCCGGCGACGTCGCGGTGGAGCTCCAACCACGCTCGGACCGGGACAGCTTCGGGCTCGCCTTCCGGGAGATGCTCCGCTACCTGCAGGCGATGGCCCACGTCGCCGAATGCATCTCGGCGGGAGACCTGACGGTGAAGCTGCGGCCACATTCGGAGAGCGACAGCTTCGGGCGCGCGTTCGTCGTCATGACCGAGACCCTGTCGCGGATGGTTGGATCGCTGCGAACCGCGAGCGACGCGATCTCCGCCGCGTCGGCCCGGGTCGGCGCTTCCGCCGAGCGGCTGTCGGTGAGCACGAGCGCCGAGGCCGCGGCGGTGGATCGGACCACCGCCCGCCTCGAGCGGATCCGTGAGTCCATCACGCAGAACCTGGAGCGCCACGGGGAAATGGAGGCGCTCGCGCTGCAGGGCGCGGCGAACGCGGGGTCGGCCGGTAAGGCCATGCGCGACGCGATCACGGCGCTGGATGCGGTGACGCAGAAAATCTCGATCATCGGCGAGATCGCCAGTGAGACCAACCTGCTCGCCCTCAACGCCTCCATCGAGGCGGCACGTGCGGGCGATGCCGGTCGCGGCTTCGCGGTCGTCGCTGGAGAGATCCGTGGACTCGCCGAGCGGAGCCAGGCCGCCGCCAGGGAGGTCGCCGACCTGACCATTTCGGGCCGGCGCATCACGGAGCTGTCCGGGCAGGTGCTCGGCGAGCTCGTCCCGTCCATCGAGCGCACCGCGGACATCGTCCGGCGCGTCGTCACCGCCGCCGGAGAGCAGAACGTCGAGGTGGTCGAGGTGAGCAGAGCCATGGCCGACGTGGACAGCGGCACGCGACAGAATGCCGCGGGCGCGGAGGAGCTCACCATCACGGCGCACGCCCTCTCGGCAGAGGCCGCGTCACTTCAGCGGCTGATCGAGTTCTTCCGCGTGTCGGGCGCGGCGATCGATCCTACGGCGCCTGCCTCACGACCCGACCGGCTGCCATGACGAACCGGGGCCGCGTGAGCGCCGCCGCGTCGGTGAGCGGGTCGCCGTCCACCGCGACGAGGTCCGCGAGCATCCCGGGGCGGACGGCGCCCACGGAGTCGGCGATCCCGAGCGCGGCCGCGGCGTCGCTCGTCGCCGCCCGGAGGATCTCCGCGGGAGAGAGGCCGACCCGGGCGAGGGCCAGCGCCTCCTCGGCGTTCCGCCCGTGCGGCAGCACGCCGCCGTCGGTCCCGAACACGAGGCGCACGCCGCCGGCGTGTGCCGCTCGGACGGCCGCCGCGAGCGCCCGCGACGCCGGTGTGGTGTCACCCGCGGTCAGCGACGCGAGCGTCGGAATCATCCACATACCCTGCCGCCGCATCCGCGCGATCAGGGCACTGTCCAGGAACGCGGCGTGCGCGAGGCCGTCCACGCCGGCCGCGAGGGCCTCGGCCACGCCCTGACGCCCGATCGCGTGCGCGACCGCGATGCGCCCGGCGCCGTGCGCCTGTGCGACGGGCCCCGCGAGCCACGGTGCCCGGAGCTCGACGCTGTCGGGATCGGACCAGCCGAGCGCCGGCCACCCGGTGACGCACAGCTTGATCAGGTCCGCCCCCATGGAGAGGTTCTGGCGCACCCGTGCCGCGATCGCGCCCGAGTCGCGCGGCACCCCGATCCCGCCGAACTCGCAGACGCCCCCGCGCACCCCGACCCAGAGACCGGCCGCGAGGATGCGCGGCCCCGGGACCAGCCCGGCCGCGACAGAGTCGCGCAGCCGCACCACCGCGTCGCTCCGCGCGCCCAGATCGGCCACGGTCGTGAACCCGGCGCGGACGTCCGCCGCCGCGTTCGCGGCCGGCGCTCCCCCGATCGTCAGGTGGACGTGGGCGTCGATGAGCCCGGGAAGCAGGGTGGCCCCGCCGACGTCGACCAGCAGGTCGCCCGGGCGCGCCCGATACTCCGAGGCCCGGAGCACCTCGCGGACGCGGCGACCCTCGACGATGACGACAACCGGAGCGACGCTGGTCACGGTGGCCGGGTCGACCAGGCGGGCGGCGCGGACGACCGTCCGGCGCGGTGACTCGTGGGCGTACGCCGCGGTGGGCGTGCGAGGGACACACCCTGCCGCCGTGCAGAGAGCGGCGAGGAGAGAAGTCAGGGCCAGTCGTGACGAGCGGAGGCGCATGCGCAGGCGGGGCATCAGGCGGTGTTGGGCGCGAGGAGGAAGAAGGATAGCACGACCGCCAGGCGACCGGCATCGCGACTCGTACGCCCCCGGGTCACGATTGCGCGGCCGCCGCATTCGCCCGCATAGTGGTCCCGGACCGCAAGGACGCTCGATCTCGAGAGATCGAGCCGCCGCGCGCCGCCGGCGCTCCGCTTCGAGCTCGCATACGGCCTCGAGCGCCGCACGCGCTCGGCGGGAGCCCATGATCCGTCGCCAGCCGTGTTGCAGCTCACCGGGTACCTGATCTCGCTGGCCATCTCGGTCGCGATCGCCGCGTTGTGCTGGGCGCGGCGTGCCGCGGCGCCGGGGGCCGCGGCGTACGCCGTGCTCGCTCTCTCGCAGGCGACCTGGACGTTCGCCTACGTGCTGAAGCTGACGAGCCCTTCGCTCGAGGCCAAGAGGTTCTGGGACGACTTCCAGTACATCGGCGGCGCCGGATGGGCGATCGCGTTCGTCGTCTTCACCGTCCAGTACAGCGGCCGCCGGCTCGTGCGCCCGGCCCTCACCTACGGACTGGTCACGCTTCCCTTCGTCGCGCTCGTGCTGTTCGCGCTCACGAACCGGTGGCTCGGGCTGATCGGATCGAACCCGAGACTGGTCCCCACCGGCTCGGGCCCGGCGTTGTTCTACGACCTCGGGCCAGGACTGTTGGCCGTCTCCTTCTACGGCTACGCCGTGTTCCTCGTCTGCCTCGGCATGCTGGCCGTCAGGCACGCCGACGCCCCGCCGCTCTTCCAGTGGCAGCGCGGTCTCGTTCTGCTCGGGAACGCGATTCCTCTGGCGGGTACGGCGCTCAGCATCACGGTGCTGAGCGGGTCGCCGAACCGCGACTTCACGCCGCTCACGTTCGCCCTCGGCAACGTGGTCGTCGCCCTGGCGCTCCTGCGGTTTCGCCTCTTCGACCTCGTTCCGGTCGCCAGGGACGTCGTGGTCGACACGATGAACGACGCGGTCTACGTGCTGGACGCGCACGACCGGATCGTGGAGCTCAACCGCGCGGCGCGGCGCATGAGCGTCGCGGCGAGCGCCGGGGTGGTCGGGCGGCCGGCCTCGGACGTGTTCGCCGCCTGGCCAGAGCTGCTCACCCGGCTCCGGAGCGGCGAGCGCGAGTCCTCCGTGACGACGGTAGACGCCGCGGGGGGCCACCGGCACCTCGAGCTGCGAGTCCTGCCGCTGCGTCGCGGCACCCGACGCGACGGTGGGCGCGTCGTCATCGCGCGCGACGTGACCGAGCGACAGCGGGCGGAGGACGAGCTGCACCGGCACCGGAATCGACTCGAGGAGCTGGTGTCGGAGCGGACGGCCGAGCTGCGGACCGCGAACGAGGAGCTCCGGCGCGAGAGCGCCGAGCGCGAACAGCTGGAAGAGCGGTTCCACCAGGCGCAGAAGCTGGAGGCGATCGGGCGACTCGCGGGCGGGGTGGCACACGACTTCAACAACCTGCTCCAGGCGATCATGGGGAACGCCGAGTTCCTGCTCGGCGCGCCCGCCGCCCGCGACGCCCAGGCCCGCGCGGATCTGGAGGAGATCCTGACGGCGACGCGGCAGGCGGCCGCACTCACGCAGCAGCTCCTGGCGTTCAGCCGCAGGCAGGTGCTGAAGCCCGTGGTTCTCGACCCGAACGACGTGCTGCGCGAGATGGCGCCGATGATCCGCCGCCTCGTCGCGGCGGACGTCGAGCTCGACATGCAGCTGCGGCCGGGCGTCGGTTACGTGATGGTCGATCCCTCGCGCCTCCAGCAGGTCGTGATGAACCTGGTCGTCAACGCTCGCGACGCGATGCCGCGCGGTGGACGGATTCGCATCGACACGGCGGAGGCCGTCCTCGGCGAATCGGACGTCCGCGGACACGCGGCGGCACGGCCGGGCCGCTTCGTCGCGCTGCGCGTGCGCGACACCGGCGTCGGGATGGACCGCGCCACCCGGCAGCGGCTCTTCGAGCCCTTCTTCACCACGAAGGAAGCCGGGAAGGGAACGGGGCTGGGGCTCGCCACCGTGCACGGCATCGTGGAGCAGAGCGCCGGCCTCATCACCGTCGAGAGCGCGCCGGGGCGCGGGAGCACGTTCACCGTGTATCTCCCCGGCACGGACGCGCCGGTGGCGACGCCACGGACGGTGGAGGCGTCCGACGAGCGCGATCGTGGCGCCGAGACGATCCTCCTCGTCGAGAGCGATGCCCCCGTCCGGCATCTGGTCGAGCGGGCGCTCCGCGAGGGCGGGTACCGGGTGCTCGCCGCCGGCGGCGCCGAGGAAGCCCTCGACGTCGCCAGGCGGCACGCGGCGCCGATCGACCTGCTCATCACCAATGCGAGGATGCCCGGCGGCATGAGCGGAAGGGAGCTCGCGGCACGGCTCAGCGACTCGCGCGCGGCGATGCCCGTGCTCTACATGTCAGGCCTCGCCGCCGACGTGCTCGCCCAGCGCGGCGGACTGGAGCCCGGCGTGCGCCTGCTCCAGAAGCCGTTCACCGTCGACGCGCTGAAGAGCGCCGTGCGCGAGACGCTCGGCCGCGGCAGTTGAGCGGTGGCCGGGGGCGTTCCTGCGGACGCTGTCTGGACCTGTGGGCCGTCAGCGGGAGGCGGCGAGGCCGACGACGCCCCCCGCGATCACCAGCCACGCCGAGTTCACGCGGTAGCGGAGCAGGAGCCAGGCGCTCGCGCCGGCGAGGGCGACGGTGAGCGGGTCGACGAGCGCCGCCCGGCCGAGCTGCCAGCTCACGACGGCCATGAGGGCGAGCGAGGCCACGTTCACCCCGTCCAGCGCCGCGCCGGCCGCCGGCGAGCGGCGGAGGCGCGGCACGAGGGGCCCGCTGAGCGCGACGAAGACGAACGCGGGCAGGAAGATGCCCGCCGTGGCGACCGCGGCGCCCGGCGCGCCGGCGAGCACGTAGCCGACGAAGGTCGCCGTCGTGAACACCGGCCCCGGCGTCACCTGCCCGACGGCCACCGCGTCGAGGAGCTGCCGCTCGGTGAGCCAGTGAAGCCGCTCGACGAGGTCGGCACGGAGGAAGGCGAGCAGCACGTAGCCGCTGCCGAAGAGCACCGCGCCGACCTTCACGAAGACGGCGAAGAGGGGCCAGAGCGCGACGGATGCCGCCCCGGCCGTGGCGCCGACCGCCGCCGGCCGCAGCGTGTCGCCGAGCCGTTCGGGCGCCGCGCCGGCGAGGAGGGAGAGCGTGGCGCCGGGCCGCCGTGCGCCACGCCGGCGCGTCACGGCGCGGGCCAGGACCGATGCGGCGCCCGCGGCGGCGAGGATGACGAGCTCGTGCGCCCCGAGCGCCGCGGCGACGAGCGCGAGGGCGCCGAGCACGGCCAGGCCGCGCGTCTTGAGCGCCGTGCGGGCGAGCCCCCAGAGCGCCTGCAGGACGACCGCGATCACGACCGGCTTCACGCCGTGGAGGAGCCCCGCGACCTCGGGCAGGGCCCCGAAGCGCACGTACGCCCAGGCGATCGCGCCGACGATCAACGCGGCGGGCAGGATGAAGCAGGCGCCCGCGACGAGGAGCCCGGGCCACCCGGCGCGCGCGTGCCCGATGTGGATCGCGAGCTCCGTCGAGTTCGGCCCCGGGATCAGGTTCGTCGCGCCGACGTAGTCGAGGAACTGCTCGCGCGTGAGCCACCCGCGGCGGCGCACCACCTCGTCCTCCATCATGGCGACGTGCGCGGCCGGCCCGCCGAAGGCGACGGTGCCGAGCTTGAGGAAGAGCCGCGCGAGCTCGACGAGCGAGGTCCGCTCCGGCGCCTTCGGCTCGCGCTCCCTGCTCACCTGTCACCTCCCGGGGGCTTGACGTCGTAGCGACTGGAGGGTGGAAATTACCTGCACGATGACGGTCGTGGCACGGCCGCGCCCCCGATCCGACCGGTGTACCTGGGAGCCATGACGCTGACTTCGGTCCTGACCTGTCCAATCTGTCGGCACGCCGAGGCGCTCGCGATGCCGGCCGACGCGTGCCTCTTCTTCCACGAGTGCGCGGCGTGCCACACGCGCCTGCGCCCGAAGGCCGGCGACTGCTGCGTTTTCTGCTCGTACGGCTCGGCGCCGTGCCCGCCGGTGCAGGCGGACGGGGGCCGCTGCTGCATCGCCGCCCCCCGCGCGACCGCCGCCGATGACTGAGCGCGGCGGCGCACGCGCCGGAGCACCGGCGGTGCGGCCCGCCGACGGCAGCATGACGAGCGTGCCCCTCGGTGGCGAGAGGAGCTGATGGTGGTGCGTCGAGCGGCGGGTGCGCCCGCCTGCCTCAGTGGCGTGGTGCGCGCACCGCGCTCCTGCGACCACGGCGCGCGGGCGCCGAGGGGCCGATCAGGAAGCAGCAGCGCATCCGCTCCGCGCGGTCGCAGCACGTCGTCACCGGCACGGCGATGAACGCGCTCAGCAGGCTCTCGACCGCGTTGCACACTTCCGGGTGCTCTCGCGACACGGCGGCGAGAGGGCAGCCAAAGCCGCGAATCAACAGTGCTCCGTCCGCCGTCTCCACCTGGGAGGCTCCCCCGAGCCCGTTGAACAGTGCGCTGGCCGCCTCGGCCCGCTCGCGCAGCGCCCCGGTAGCCGCCGAGCGACCGCTCACGAGCGCCCGACCCACATCGCGCAGGAGCGCGTCGAGCTCGTCCGGCCGGAGCTGCTGTGCCAGGGCGCGGAGCAGCTGCGCGAGCACGGGGGCATAGGCGCGCGAGAAGACCAGCTCGGCATCCGGCGTGATGCCGTACTCGACGGCTGGCCGGCTCACCCCGCGGCGCATCCCCGTGCGCATCACGATGCCGTCACGCTCGAGCCGCGCGAGGTGGGCGCGGACCGCGTTGCCGGTCAGCCCCAGCGCCGCGGCGAGCTCGTCCACCGTCATGCCCCCTTGCCGCAGCAGCCCGGCGAGTTGCAGGGGGGTGCCAGCGAGGGGACTCCCGATGGGTGGGTCGTGCTCACGTCCCGGCATGCCCTCCTCGCATCCGCCCCTGCCGGCGCTCTGGACTCAGCCGGAGCAGTTCTTGCAAATAGTTAGTACAGATAGTCAAAGGAGAATTTGAGTATCTCCTGGACAGCGCATACCTCATTCCCGGGGAGATCGGGCGGCCTCATGGGGTCGCTTCGCGGCTCGGGGAGGACGGGTCGTGGTGGCACGCGGGACGCCATCTCTTTGTCACCGGCACGTGCACGGCGCGCGCCGCGTCGCCGTGGCAGGAGCAGTGGTGCTGCTACTGCTCTTCCTGCCGGGGTGCGGCTACGTACGTCTCCTCCGCCCGAGCGTCCTCAAGCAGCTCAATCCTCGCGTCGTCCGGCTCGTCAACGAGTTTCCCGCGCTGGACAACCCGAACGAGGCGATCATCGCGCGCCTCCCCGGCCACGGCGGTCTCGCGCACGCCGCGGTCGGACGCGACGGCGTGATGCGCGCCGCCGTTCGCGTTCCCGACGAGCAGTTCATCTGGGAGCCGGCGCTCGTGGTGCTGCCGCGTGGCGGGGAGCTGGAGCTCCGCTTCTCGAACGAGGATCACCGCGCCCACGCGGTCATGCTCGAGGGCACCGACGGCGAGCAGATCCTCGACCTGCCGATGCACACCGGCGGGACGGTCCGCGTCCGCCTCGACCAGCCCGGTCTCTACAAGTTCACGTGCCCGGTGGCGAACCACGGGACCCGTGGGATGCTCGGGCTGATTCTCGTGCGCGGCGAGGTTCCGGCCGACGCGCGTCTCGACCGCCCGGCGCAGCGCCGCCCGGGCCGGCCCTGAACAGTCGGAGAGGGAGTACGGTTCCGATGGGCGCTCCATCACCACACGCCGGGAGACCGGGACGGCAGCTGCGGCGCGGCGGACGAGCCGTCGCAGGCGCCGTGGCGACGCTCTTCGTCCTCGCCTCGTGCAACTACGTGCGGCTGCTCCGCCCGTCGGTGCTGAAGCAGCTGAATCCGCGCGTCGTGGCGCTGGTGAACGAGCTGCCGGCGGTGGACCAGCAGAACGAGGCCATCATCGGGCGACTCTTCCCGCACGGTGGGCTCGCGCACGCCAAGGTCGGACACGACGGCGTGATGCGCAGCCAGATCCGCGTGCCGCCGAATCAGTTCATCTGGGAGCCTGCGGTCATCGTCATGGAGCGCGCCGGGGAGCTCGAGCTCGAGTTCCAGAACGAGGACCACAACTTCCACGTCGCGTTTCTGCCGAGCGTCGGCGCGCGGCAGGTGGTGCAGCTGCCGATGCACCAGGGCGGCCGGGCGCGCATCCGCCTCGACCAGCCCGGGCTCTACTGGTTCGGGTGCCCGGTGGCCAACCACGCCGGGCGCGGCATGCTCGGCCTCGTGCTGGTGAAGGGCGAGGTGCCGGCTGACGCCAAGCTCGACCGGCCGAAGCAGCGCCGGCCCGGCCACTGACCCGCAGCGCGGACGACCGACTTCGATGAACACGACGAGCATCACGATGGTCCGCCGCTGGAGGACGCTGACGACGGCACTCGTCGCCGCGATCGCGGCGGGCGCGTGCGCGCCTCACCCGGTCTTTCCCGTCACCCAGCAGGCGCGTCCCCTCGCCGCCGTCGACGCGAGCGAGGCAGGCCGGGCACCCGACGTCGCGCGGAGCGTGACCGCCGAGCGCATCACGCGGGCCCGCGCGGAGCCGCAGAACTGGCTCACGTACTACGGCGCGTACGACGGCCAGCGCTACAGCGCCCTCGACCAGATCTCCACCGCGACCGTGAAGCACCTCCGGCTCGCCTGGCAGTTCCAGGCGGGGGTCATCGGTCTGATCGCGAACCCGGCGACGTACGCGTTCGAGGCGACGCCCATCGTCGTGGACGGCGTGATGTACGTCTCCGGGTGGGACGGCTACGTGTGGGCGCTCGACGCGGCGACGGGGAAGCTCTTCTGGCGCTACCGGCACGCGATCCCGCTCGACGTCCCGCTCTGCTGCGGCAACGTGAACCGCGGCGTCGCCGTGGCGGACGGCAAGGTGGTCTTCGCGACGCAGAACGGCCACGTCGTGGCGCTCGACGCGACCACCGGGCAGCCGCTCTGGGATCACCCGTTCGTCGACGTGCGCGCCGGCGAGAGCGCGACCCTGGCGCCGCTCGTCGTGAAGAACATGGTCCTCGTCGGCAGCTCCGGCGGTGAGTACGGCGTGCGCGGGCACATCGACGCCTTCGACCTCGCGACGGGGCGCCGCGTCTGGCGGCGCTACAACGTCCCCAAGCCCGGGGAGCAGGGCTCCGGGAGCTGGCAGGGCGACGCCTGGCAGTGGGGGGGCGGGACGGCGTGGATCACCGGCTCCTACGACCCGGAGCTGAACCTCGTGTTCTGGGGGACCGGCAACCCGGGGCCGAACTTCGACGGCAGCGCGCGCCCCGGCGACAATCTCTACACGAACTCGATCATCGCCTTCAGCCCCGACGACGGCTCGCTCAAGTGGCACTACCAGACGACGCCGCACGACGTCTGGGACTACGACGGCGTGAACGAGAACATCCTCTTCGACCAGGACGGCCGGAAGTTGCTCGCGCACTTCGACCGCAACGGCTACCTGTTCGTCCTGGACCGGACGAACGGGCAGCTCGTGCGCGCGACGCGCTTCGGGACGAAGGTGACGTGGGGCGACATCGACCCGGCGACGGGTCGGGTGACGGTGCGGCTGACGCCGACGGCGGAGGGGCGCGAGATCTGCCCGGGGCCTGCCGGCGCGAAGGAGTGGCCGCACGCCTCCTACAGCCGCCAGACGGGGCTCCTCTACACGCCGGTGATGGAAGTCTGCGGCACTTTCTCGTCGAACCGGCAGGGCTTTCGCGAGGGGATGCCCTACTGGGGCGGCGGCGCGGTGGCCACGGCGCAGGGCAACAAGGGCTACGTGAAGGCGTTCGAGCCGACGACCGGCCGCGAGGTGTGGTCGCACGCGTTCCCGCACCCGGTCGTGGCCTCGACGCTCGCCACGGCCGGGGGGCTGGTCTTCGTTGGCGAGGCGACGGGGGAGTTCGACGCGCTCGACGGGAAGTCCGGCGACCTGCTGTGGAGCATCCAGACGGGGAGCGGCATTCACGCGAGCCCGATCACCTACAGCGTCGCCGGCAAGCAGTACGTCGCCGTCGCATCCGGATGGGGCGGGTGGATGAAGGGGTTCGCCCCGGAGCTCTTCGGGCAGTCGCGCGGCGGCGCCCTGCTCGTGTTCGCGCTGCCGTGACTCGAACGCGGCTGGTCATCGCCGCGCGCGGAGGGTTCGGCAGAAGCCGGGCGGCTGATCGCCGCGATCAGGTACACCGTTCCACGGAGGCACCATGGACGCGAGGGCAAAGCTCTTGGGGCACCCGATCCACCAGATGCTCATCGTCTTCCCACTCGGCCTGCTCGCCACGGCGGTGGTCTTCGACATCGTCCGCCTGGTCACCCGCAACGTGGGGTGGTCCACGGTCTCGTTCTACATGATCGGCGCGGGGATCATCATGGGGCTCGTCGCCGCCGTGTTCGGCTTCATCGACTGGCTCGCGGTCCCGGCGAACACCCGCGCGAAGCGCGTCGGGCGGCTGCACGGATTGGGCAACGTCGTGGTGGTCGCGCTCTTCGCGGCGAGCTGGTACCTGAGGCGGGGCGCGCCGGGTTCGCCGAGCACTCTGGCACTGGTCCTGTCGTTCGCCGGCGGGCTGCTCGCCCTCGTCACGGCCTGGCTCGGAGGCGAGCTGGTGGACCGGCTCGGCGTCGGGGTCGACGACGGCGCGAACCTCGACGCTCCAAGCTCGCTCTCCGGCCGGCCGGCGAGCGCCGCGGCCGCGGGGGGCGGGGCGACCCGCCGCGCCTAACGGCAGCACCACGCCGTCGGGAAGCTCGCCATGGCGCACGTCCTCGTCGGCCCGGGAGTGCTCTGCGCCTGGAAGGGCCAGTCGCTGCTCGTGGTGAACGCGCGCGGCGAGTGCGGCGACGACGAGGCGCTCTCGGGCTTCTACTTTCGCGAGGCGCGCTACCTGCGCACGCTCCGGCTCGAGATCGACGGGGAGCGCCCCTGGCTCTGCGAGACGGCGGCGCTGGAGCCTGACCTCTTGCGGTTCGCGTACGTTCACCCCGAGCTGACGGAGTTCGGCGGGGGCGGAACCGGCCAGTCGCAGGACGGGGTGACCACCGACGCCCGCGGAATCCCGCACCGCTCGCTCGACCTGCGGGCCACGTACCGAGTGGGCGTGGCGGGACTCGAGGTGGCGCTGGCCGTCACGAACCGCTCCGCTCGCGTCGCGCGGATCACGCTCGGCTGGGCGCTCGACGCGGACTTCGCCGACATTCAGGAGGCGCAGGGCGGACGCCGCGAGCAGGAAGCGGCGGTCACCCGGCGGAGCGACGGCGGCACGTTGTGCCTCGCGTACGCGCACGACCGGCTACCGTACCGGACCCGCCTGTCGGCCGGGGGGCCGGGGCCCTGGCACGCCGACGAGCGCGGACTGTGGACCACCGTGCAGCTCGAGCAGCAGAGCGAGGCGAGCGTCTCGCTCCGGATCCGGCCCGAGGACTACCGCGACGGCTACGACGCCGACGCCGTCGAGCGGCGTGACCGGCACTGGCGTGGCTGGCACGACCGGTTGACGCGCGTGGAGGTACCGGGCGGCACGGTGGCGGAAGCCGTCATCCGCCACAACGTGCGCGACTTCGCCTCCTTCCCACTGCTGCAAGGCGCCGAGGACGAGTGGCTCGCGATGCAGGCCGGCGTGCCGGCCTACCCGGCGCTCTTCAGCCGCGACACGATCACCGCCGGGTGGCAGGCGGCGTTTCTCGACCGTGGTGCGTCGCTCGACGCGAGCCTCACCCGCCTGGGCCGGATGCAGAGCGACCGCGTGGACGACTGGCACGACGAGGAGCCCGGGCGGATCCCGTTCCAGCTGCGCCAGGGGCCGCTCGCGCGGCTCGACCTCAACCCGTTCGGCGCGTACTACGGCGACTTCGCGAGCCCGCTCATGTTCGTCGTCGCGCTCGCGCACCTCTATGCCTGGGTCGGGGAGCGGGCGTGCCTCGCGCGCCACTGGGACACGGCGCGCCGCGTCCTCGACTGGGCGCGCGACTACGGCGACATGGATGGGGACGGCTACCTCGAGTACCGGACCCGCTCGAGCAGGGGAACCAAGAACCAGGGGTGGAAGGACTCGGGCGATGCGATCGTCTACGACGACGGCACGCCGGTGCCGCCGCCCATCGCCACCTGCGAGCTGCAGGGCTACTGGTTCGCCGCCCAGCAGCTGATGGCGGCCCTGAGCTGGGCCATGGGCGCCAGGGGTGACGCGAGAGCGCACTGGGACTCGGCCCTGGAGCTCAAGGCGCGCTTCAATCGCGACTGGTGGATGCCCGAGGAGCGTGCGTTCGCGCTCGCCATGGACCCCGACAAGCGGCTCGTCTGCGCGGTGACCTCGAACGTGGGGCACTGCGTGGCGAGCGGGATCGTGAGCGCCGAGCACCTGCCGGCGACCGTGGGGCGACTCTTCGCGCCGGACATGTTCAGCGGGTGGGGAATCCGCACGCTGTCGACGGCGCACGCGTCCTACAACCCGATCAGCTACCACCTGGGGAGCGTGTGGGCGGTGGAGCAGTCGACGATCGTCTTCGGGCTCCGCCGATTCGGCTTCGACACGCGCGCGCAGGAGCTCGCCCGCGCCCTGTTCGACCTCGCGCAGCTCTACCCCGAGTACCGGGTCCCGGAGTGCGTCGGCGGCTACGCGCGCGGCGAGCGGCCGGTGCCGGGCGCCTACCCCCGTGCCAACACGCCGCAGCTCTGGAACGCGAGCGCCTTTCCACTGCTCGTGCACGCGCTGCTCGGCCTCCAGCCGGTCGCGCCGCTCCAGATGCTCGTGGTGGACCCGGTGCTGCCGGACTGGCTGCCGGAGGTCGTGCTGCACGGGCTCCGCCTGGGCCCCGCCACGGCGACGCTCCGCTTCTGGCGCGACGAGCGCGGGGCGTCGCACGCCGAGGTGCTCCACAAGCGCGGCACGCTGCATCTGCTCAGGCAGCCGCCGATCGAGTCGCTGAGCGCCGGCGTGAAGGACCGGTTCAGCGCGCTCGCGGACGGCATGCTGCACCACTGACGGAGCCGGGGTCGTCCACCGCCACCGAAGGAGTACCCAGATGAAGGTCACGCTGAAGCCGATCGACGAGCAGGTGATCGTGATCACCGGCGCCTCGAGCGGGATCGGGTTGGTCACGGCGAAGATGGCGGCGCGCCGGGGGGCGTGCGTGGTGCTCGCCGCGCGCAACGAGCGCGACCTCGCACGGGCCGTGGACGAAATCCGCGTCGCCGGCGGCCGGGCCGTGCATCAGGTGGCGGACGTCACCGACCCGGAGCAGGTCGACGCGATCGCCGACGCGGCGCTGCGCGAATTCGGCCGGATCGACAGCTGGGTGAACAACGCGGGCGTCGCCGTCTATGGCCGCCTCATGGAGGTCGCCCTGGAGGACATGCGCCGTCAGTTCGACGTGCTCTACTGGGGCCACGTGCACGGGAGCCGCGTCGCCGTGCCGCACCTGCGGCGGCGGGGGGGCGCCCTCATCAACGTCGCGAGCGCCCTGGCCGACCGTGCCATCCCGCTCCAGGGGAACTACTGCGCGGCGAAGCACGCCATCAAGGCGTTCACCGACGCCCTCCGGATGGAGCTTGAGGAGGAGGGCGCACCGGTCTCGGTGACGCTCGTCAAGCCGGGGAGCATCGACACACCGCTGTTCGACAAAGCGCGGACGTACCTCCGCGCGGAGCCGCAGCCGGTGCCGCCGGTATACGCACCAGAGGTGGTCGCCGAGGCGATCCTGCACTGCGCGCAGCACCCCACGCGCGACGTCATCGCTGGCGGCATGGGGAAGGTGCTGAGCGTCGCGAACGACTTCCCGCGGCTGGCCGACAAGTACATGGAGAGGAAGACGTTCCGGTCGCAGCAGACGGACAAGCCGGCGGGCGGCCGACCAGACAACCTGTACGAGCCGGTGCAGTACGACGGCGGCGAGCGGGGGAGCAACTGGACGGGGCGGACGAAGTCCACGAGTCTCTACACCAGTGCGGCGCTGCATCCGGAGCGCGCGGCCGCGGCGGCGGCCGTCGGGCTGGGAGTCGTTCTGGCCGCGGTGACGGGAGCGCGCCGGCTCGCCGAGACGGGCGAGTCCGCTCCCGCGCTCGACGTTCGACCGACGCCCAGCTCCCCGGCGGGCGACGCGGAGCGGGGCGATCCGACCGACCTCACCGTGCAGTCGCCCGGGGCGCTCCCGATGCCGTGAACGGGCACACACCATTGCGAGAACGGGAGGGCAGGGCGATGTGTCGCCCGTCGGCGAGGCCCGCCTAGCGCGCGGCCCGCCCGAGGTCGCGCGCGCCGGGGACTTCGGTGAGGCGCCCGGTCGTCACGTCGTACAGGTAGCCGTGAATCGGGATGCTCGTCGGGACCAGCGGGTGGGCGCGGATGCGGCGCACGTCCGCCCGCACGCTCTCGAGCCGGTCCTCGATGGTGAGCCAGTCGATGAACTCCGCCTCCGGAGAACCCGGGCCCGCTCCCTCGTCGCGCCACCCCTCGGGGGTGAGCACGGCGTGCTCCAGGCTGTGGCCGAGCAGGCGCCGCATGACGTCGCCGGTGAACGTCTCCATGCCGCAGTCCGTGTGGTGAATGACGAACCATTCGCGCGTCCCGAGCAGCTTGTACGAGATCACGAGCGAGCGGATCGCGTCGTCGCTCGCACGGCCGCCGGCGTTGCGGATCACGTGGGCGTCCCCCTCCTGCAGTCCGGCGAATCGCGCGGGGTCGAGCCGGGCGTCCATGCACGTGAGGATCGCGATGTGCCTCGCCGGCGGCATGGGCAGCGAAGCCTTCGCCCCGAAGTCGCGCGCGTAGGCCGCGTTCGCGGCCAGCACCTCGTCGACCGCGGAGCGTGTCGAGGGCGTCGTCATTTGCCTCCTCCAGCCCTTGGCGCGGGACCGGGCGCGGCGCAGTGCGTCACCGCACGACGACGCGCCCCGACATCGAGGCGCCGTGAATTGTGCAGTGATAGATAGGCGTACGTTCCTGCGGTCGGGAACGACCGGGCGAAGATACCCGACGATTGGGTCACCGAACCCGGCCCTTGGTCGAAGGCGACGTTGTGCGACGCGACGGCGACGATCATCGGCGTCCGCATGAGGCTCACCTCCGGCGGGACAGTGCCGCTGGTCGGCCGGCACGTGCGGCGCGCCGGGGCTGCTTCCGGGCGCTGCGGTAGTGAGAGGGTGAGGAGGCGGACAGAATCTGTCAAGTGTAGCTTTGACATATTGTGGACGCGGCAGAGGCGGCGCCAGAAAGCGGGGTCGAGTGCCGACGTCACTCACGACGCTCGAGCGCGCTGTAGAGGCCCTCATCCGGCGCGTAATCCCGATTGACTTACTCGGAATTGCTGCCTATCCTGTTCCCGCTCACGCGACATGAGAACGATTCTCAAACGCGCGCGACGCCCGGCGCGCGCCCGGCGGCCGCGCCGCCGCATCGACCGGGATCAGCCGGTCCACCCTCTCCCTGAATGGCTTCCCAGCTCCCGCGCGTCGTCGCGCGTCCGCTCGCTCGCGTCGGCCCGTCCGCCCGCCTCGCGCTCATCCTCGTCGTCGGCGCGCTCCCCGTCGCGCCGCTCGGCGCCCAGCAGGGCTCGCCGGCACCAGCCGACAGCGCGCACGGCGTCCCCGACAGCACGCGCCGGGCGGCGACGCGCCGCGCCCAGGCGCTCGATCCCG
>JBJMNL010000261.1:0-5193 GCA_045804285.1 Gemmatimonadaceae bacterium | reverse complement strand
TGCAGCGCCACGTTAGGGGGCGGCCCCAGGCCCTCCGGGCGGGGTCGCGGGCCCCGGCGCACCTGGGCCCGCGCACCGCGCAGCGCACGATCTGATGCCGGTCGCGATCTCGATGCGCCCGGCGCTTCGGCGCGGCGCGCGGGCCCGCGGCGGCCGAGGCTCTCCAACGCGCACCCGCCCCGGCGCACGACTCCCTGCGCCGCCCCGAAACCACCCTCATCAGTTCTTCCGAGCCGCCGCCTAACGCGTATTAGGCCGCCCGGCCTAACTCCCCGACGATGCACCCGCCGCAGCCTAGCACGCAAGAGCCGAGCTCGCCATGAGAGCGCCCTAATGCGTTGCAGCGCCTGCCGATGTACGCGGTCGGCTGCCGCTCGCCGAGTGGCGCAACGCTGCGCCCGCGTGCGGCCTAACACGTCCGCGATCCCGCGCCCGCGCTGGGCACCGCTGGCCGGCCCCGGTGTTACAGCCGGTCGGCCGGGCTTCGCACGCCGCGCCCGCCGCGGTTCAGCACGTGGGTGTAGATCATCGTCGTGCGGACGTCCGCGTGCCCCAGGAGCTCCTGCACGGTGCGGATGTCGTAGCCGTCCTCGAGCAGGTGCGTGGCGAACGAGTGCCGGAACGTGTGGCACGTAGCCCGCTTGGCGACGCCCGCGCGGAGCACCGCGGCCTGCACCGCCCGCTGCACCGCCGACTCGTGCAGGTGGTGCCGGCGGCGCTCCCCCGTCCGCCGGTCCCGGTAGCACGACGCCGCCGGGAAGACCCACTGCCACGCCCACGCCCGGGCGGCGGCCGGCGCCTTCCGCGCGAGCGCCCCGGGGAGTTCGACCGCGCCCGCCCCGGCCGCGAGGTCGCGCGCGTGGAGCCGCCGCACCCGGTCCAGCTGCGCGGCGAGCGCGGCGGCCGCGCTGGCCGGCAGCAGCGTCACGCGGTCCCGGCCCCCCTTGCCGCCCCGGACCGTCACCTCACGGCGGGCGAGGTCCAGGTCCTTGACCCGGAGGCGCAGCGCCTCCATGAGCCGCAGGCCGCCGCCGTACAGGAGCGTCGGCACCAGGCGGTGCCGGCTCGCGAGCGCGCCGAGCACCGCGCGCACCTCGTCGCGGGTGAGCACGACGGGGAGCCGCGCCGGGCGCTTGGCGCGCGCCGCGCCCTCGACGAGCGGCAGCGGGGCGCCAAGCACCTCGCGATACAGGAACAGCAGCGCGGCGAGGGCCTGGTTCTGGGTCGAGGCGCTGACGCCGCGCTCCAGCGCCAGGTGTGAGAGGAAGCGCGCCACGTGCGCCGGGCCGAGCTCGGCCGGGTGGCGGAGGCCGAGGAACCGCACGTAGCGCCGCACCCACGCCACGTACGCCTCCTCCGTGCGCGGGCTGTAATGGCGCGTCCGCACGGCGCGGCGCACGGCGTCCAGGAGCCGCTCCGGGCGGAGCCCCTCGGACGGCCCGACGGGACCGGGCCGCCCTCCGGCGCTGGCATCCATGGCCCCCAACGTCGGGCCGTCCGGCACGCGGCGCAACGCGCAAGCACGCACGGCGGCGCAAGCGCTTGCCGCCCGCCCGCTCGGCCTCGTGACAAATTTTGTGACAAACGATGACCCGGCCAGCCTATGGGATGACCGGGCCTTGTCACGTTCCGAGTAACCGGAGACGTACGTCCGGAGGCGTACGTCCGGAGGCGTACGTCCGGCACCTCCCGGCACCGAGCGAGCTACGCCCGCACCAGCCTCTCGGACGCGATCCGGCGCGGCTGGTCCGCGTCCGGCCCCTTCCGCCGCATCAGGTCCTCGATGTACGCCTGGTAGGTCCCCTCGGCGTGGTGCGTGTCGGGAGCTCTTGGGGCCTGGCCAGAATGCATGTGATTGATGTCCATAGACATACATGCGTCCACCGACGCGCGACGACGTCGATCTGACGTCCCGGTGTCAAAGAACCGTTGACACAGAGACCCGGGTCGGCCCGGTCAGCAGCGCGGAGGCGGCTCAGCTCGGCGTCCTGGTCTGAGCAGGAGGGCGCTGCGCGAGGCCGAGATGAGCCCACCTCGGTTCGAGGACAGGGTCAGCTCGTTCACCGTGACATTTCCTCGGCGGTCCCTCCTGGAGCCCGAAACGCTGGCCTGGCTGGCGACGCTTGGCGCCGAGGGCGTTGGACTCATCCGCGACCAGCGCATGGCGCTCGCCCTCATGCGTGCCGGTGAGGTCATGACCAACGCGCGCTACCGCCAGGTATCGGGCGCGGACAGCCGCGTCGCCACTCGGGAGCTCGGCGATCTCACGGCGCGGGGGCTCACCGAGATGCGCGGCGTCGGCCGGTGGGCGGAGTACACGCCGTCGGAAGCGGCCCGCGGCGGTGTTGCAGCGGCCGCGCCCTCGAGGGAACGCGACGCGGAGCGCGCAGAGAGCGGAGAGCCCTCCCGCGCCGCGCGAGCCGATCGACGGCCGGAGATTCGCCGCCGTCTCCGGGAGCGTGGGCCGCTCGCGCGTGCAGAGATCGACGCGGCGCTTGGCCTGGCGCCGACGACGGTGAGCCGCTGGCTCCGGATGCTTCGGGCAGATGGCGAGGTGGAGCTGACCACCACCCGCGAGAAGGACCCCGGAGCGAAATACCGGCTGGCCAACGGCACCAGGAGCCGGTAGCGAACGAGCGGCGGACGATACCTGGTGCCGCGCGCCGTTTCCCGCTCGTTGGTGGTGGTCAGTACGGCGCCTCCGCGGGCCCGGTGTAACCGCAGAGCCCCATGCGCGGTGAGTTCACCATGCGGATCGGGTCGCCGTAGTCGACGTGCGCATGAGCCTGGGCATGCACCTCGCACAGCGCGCCCCAGCTCTCGTGCTCCGTCACACACTCAATGCACAGAAAGCTGGCGGGCGCCCCGCACTCGATGCAGGCCGCGGCGGGCATGACGTTGCGCGCGAGCAGCGTGATGGGGCGGGCCGTGAGCGGCCTTCCCTCGCGCACGCCGGCAATCCTGATGCGCGTCTCCGACTCCGTCCCGAAATCGTAGATGTGCGTCAGCTCGAGGCCCTGCTGGAACACGCTCGCCGCACGCCGGCTCATCGCGATCTCGCCGCCATGCCAGCCAGCGATCGAGAACTGGCTCATGTGCCCGCAGCACTCCAGCCAGATCGCGCGCAGGTAGGCGTCCAGGTCCTTCAATGTCGCCGACGACCGCATCTCCAGGTCGAGCCAGAACTGCCCGCCGTCGGCGTCCTGTGCATGGAGCTGGAAGATGGGCTCGACCTTCCGCCGAGATCGCTCGGCGCGCTGCACGGCGGCCTGGAAGTCCGCGCACGAGTGCAGGTGACGGGCGAAGCCCTGCTTGCTCACCGGCTCACCGCAGAAGGCGCACGTCCCCGACGTGACCCTGCCTCCTGGCATGGCCGCCTCTCCGAAAAGGAGCCTGCACCCAAATAGGTACGCGGATGGCGCCGTGTCAAACAGCGACCCGGCCAACCCATATGGGTCGCCGGTTCGCCTGACACATCCACCACCCGCCGCGTTCCGTCATCGTGCGTGATACTACCGCTGACGTCGATCCAGTTCGTGACCGCGACGACCCGTCGTCCTGCAACTCGTCGAGGTTGCTCGAGCATCGGCCACAACGCCGTCGTGCTTGCCGGCCGTATCGTCGCGCGCAATTCTGAGTACGGAAATGGAGCTGGCGCGGTGGGGACGTCCGCATCAACGGTCGCCTCCGTGTCGGGCAGCACCGGAACGCAATCCTCGTCCGGCGCGGGCTCGACGTCGTCGAGCTGCCATTCCAGATCCATCCCGACATTCCTGCCCGGGGGATCGCGGCGGGTCCTCGCGATGGGCCGATGTACGCCATGCTCGAGCGCGAGGCCGCAGAGGCTGGATTGCCGCTGAACTGGCCACCGCGCCTTCCCGATACGCGTCGCGCGGCGGTCACGGAGGCAGATATGCTGGGCCGCGAATATGGCGTCACCGGTACGCCCGAGTGGCTCTCGGGCCGACGATTGATCGTGGGGCTTCGCCCGCGAGCGGTGTTCGAGCGCTTGTAAAGCATGCCCTGGAGTTGCCGCAATGACATCGATCGCTCGGCGGCGAGCTCTCCTCGGCGGAGTCGCCGTCGTACTGGGAGGTATCGAATCGGCGAGCCGGTGCGAGAGCGACGCCATGGGGCACCGTGTCAGCAGTCACGATCGGAGACACCGTATGCAGAGGACTTCGCTATCGCCGCGGGACGACAGCACGATCGAGGCGAGCGTCATCATCCAACGTCCGGTCGAGGAGGTGTTCGGGTTTTATCGTGATTTTCAGAATCTGCCCCGTTTCCTGGGAGACGTGATGGCCGTCGAGCAGATCGATCCGGCAACGTCCCGTTGGACGATACAAGGTCCCCTTGGCATTCGACTTCATTGGACGACCACCGTGACCCGGGAGCGCCCGAACGAGTTGATCCGCTACGAAACCGCCGGACCGAGAGGCTATTGGGAAATCCACTTCGCCCCTGGGCTCCAGGCGGGATCGACGGAAGTTCGTGAAGTGATGAAGGCCCCTCTCGGGAGGCTGGGACGCGCGGCGCTCGCCCTGATCGGAAAATTCCCGGCTGAGGAAGTGTCTGCCAATCTGCACAGGTTGAAGCAGGTGATGGAAACGGGGCACGTGACAGACACGAGCTATGCAGTGCCAGGCAAGTTCGGCAGGTGACCCATTCATCGGATCGGGTGCCCGAGCTGATCTCCAGGTACGACCTGAAGTCGCTCGGCCAACAGGACAGCCAGTGATGCCTGCCGTTGGCGGAAAGAGGCGGTTGCTGCTGTACGGCGCCTACGGTTACACAGGTCGGCTGACGGCCGAGCTCGCGGCAGCGAAACAACTCGATGTTGTCCTCGCGGGCCGCAACGAGACCGCGCTGGCGGAATTGGGTGGTCGGGTGCACTTGCCGACACGGGTGGTCGGGCTCGATGACGTCAGCCAACTCTCTCGAGCCCTGAGCGACGTTGCGTGCGTCGTGCACATGGCAGGTCCATTCGCGACGACCTCCGCTCCGATGCTGAGCGCATGCCTGGCCACTCGGACGCACTACATCGACATCACGGGCGAGATTGAAGTGTTCGAGGCGATGTGGTCGCGAGAAGAGGAGATCGAGCGGGCCGGTATCACCGCAGTGCCTGGAGCAGGATTCGACGTGGTTCCGACCGACTGTCTCGCGGCGTACGTGGCGAGCAGATCGGAC
>JBJMNL010000260.1:0-4766 GCA_045804285.1 Gemmatimonadaceae bacterium | reverse complement strand
CGGCGCCGCCTGGTACCTGCTCCTCGCGCTGGCGCTGGCCAAGATCGTCGCCACGGCGCTCACGCTGGGATCCGGGGGCTCGGGGGGCGTCTTCACCCCCACGCTGTTCGTCGGCGCCGCGCTCGGTGGCGGGCTCGGCGCGCTCTTCCGCGATGCGCTCCCGGCCATGGGCGTCCATCCCGAAGCGTGGGCGCTCGTCGGCATGGCGGGGCTCGTGAGCGGGGCGACGCGGGCGCCGCTCACCGCGATCTTCATGGTCTTCGAGATGACCGACGACTACGCGATCGTGCTCCCGCTCATGCTCGTCTCCGTCCTCGCCTACGCGACCGCGCTCCGGCTGACGCCTCACGGCCTCTACGACGGCTGGCTCGCGCGCCGCGGCGAGCACCTCGCGCACGGCGCCGACCGCGCGCTGATGGATCGCATTCGGGCCCGCGACGCAGTCGCGCCCGGGGCCGCCGTCGTCGTGCGCGCCGACGCCCCGCTCGCCGAGCTGGTCGCCGCCACCGGTCGGACCCGCCACCTCACGCTCCCCGTGGTGGACGACGCCGGCGCCCTCCTCGGCGTGATCGCCTACGACGACCTGCGACAGGCGCTCCTCGAGCGCGCCGCCCTCGCCGACGTCCTCGTCGCCGCCGACCTCGCCGGCCCCGCCGAGTCGGTGACGCCGCGCGACTCGCTCCGCGCCGCCCTGCGGAAGATGAACGAGCACCGCCTCGACGCACTGCCGGTCGTCGAGACCGACGGGACGCGCCGGCTCGTCGGCGTCCTGAGCCGGGCGGACCTGCTCGCGGCGTACGAGCGGGAGCTCGCGCACGAGGTGTAGGTGGGGCGAAGGGCGGAATGAGGGATCAAGACTGAAGGGCGGAGTGAGGCATGAGGCATGAGGTGACGAAGACCGAAGGGCGGAACGAGGCATGAGGAATGAGGCCGGGACGCTCCTAGTGGCTAAGCTGGCCACCCGGAGCGTCCCGGCCTCATTCCTCATGCCTCATTCCGCCCTTCTGCTGTACGCCTCATTCCTCATGCCGCCCTTCCAATTCCGCCCCTCGCTCAGATCCCCGTGGCCACCGACATCCGCACGGTGCGCGAGGCGCCCGGCATGATGTTGTTGTTCCCCTGCGAGGTCGGGTAGTAGCGCTCATCGAGCAGGTTCTCGAGGTTGAGCTGCGCGCGCAGGTGGCGGTTGAGCGTGACGAACAGCGCACCATCGACGCGGGTGAAGCTCGGCAGCCGGACCGTGTTGTCGACGGCGGCGTACACCTGCGCCTGGTGCACCACGCCGAGGCCGACGCCGAGCGCGCGGGCGACCTGATAGCGGTTCCAGAGGGAGAGCGTGTGGTGCGGCACGAGCGGCACCGTGGCGCCCGCCTTCGCCGCCGAGGTCGCGCTCCGGATCGTGGCGCGCTGCGACGCCCAGCCGCCCGCGACCTGCCAGGCGCGCGTCAGGTTGCCGGTTGCGCCCAGCTCGTACCCGCTCGTGCGCTGGCTCCCCGTCTGCACCGTGCGCGTCGGGTCGGCCGGATCGGGCGCCGAGGTGTTCGTGCGGTCGAGGCGGTACGCCGCGGTCGTCACGGAGAAGGCGGGGCGCACGTCCCACTTGGCGCCGAGCTCGTAGTTCGTGAAGCGTTCGGGCTCGAGCGTCTTTGTCGTCGCCGTGAGCGACGAGAACTGGTCGCCGCTGCTCGGCAGGTACGAGACGCTGTACGCGGAGTAGAGCGAGAGCGGCTCGACGGGCTTGAAGACGAGCCCCGCGCGCGGCGAGAGCAGGCGGTCGTCGCGCCGCAGCGCCTGGCCGTTGCGATCGTTGTGGAAGCGGAGGTCGAAGCGGTCGTAGCGGAGGCCGACGATCGCCTGCCACTGCCGCGAGAGCTCCACCTGGTTCTGTGCGTAGACCGCGGCGACGGTGGCCTTCACGTGGTTGTCGGCGTCCGTCGCGCTCTGGCGGAAGGTGACGGGCGCCGCGACGGTGGGCCGGTCGAACGGCACGGCGAGCGACGTCGCCGTGCTGTCGAAGTACCCCGTGTTGCGGAAGTTGTCCGTCACCTGACGGCCGAGCTCCGCGCCGAGCAGCAGCGTGTGTCGCACGCTCCCCGTGTTCAGCCCGTACGTCAGGTCGGTCTGGTTGAACAGGTTGCTCCGGTCGTTCCGGTTGTTGTACCCCGCGAGGTTGACCTGCGTGCGGGCCGCGTTCACCGCGCCCCCGGGGAAGACGTTCTGGTAGAACTTGTCGTAGCTCGTGAAGCGCGCGTGGTTGCGCAGCGTGAGCCCTGCCTCCGTCGCGTGCTCCAGCATCGCGTCCGCGGCGTGGATGCGTGCGTCGGCATGGCTCACGTCCGGGTTCCCGAAGAACCGCGTGATCGGCGCGTCCGACGGCCGCCCCTGGAACGACGGGATGCCGCGATCGACGGCGCGCTCGTCGTCGTAGTACTCGTAGCCGAGCCGGAGCCGGGTGCGATCCCCGGCCGCGATGGCGAGTGTCGGGTTGAGGCCGTAGCGCTCGAGGCGCGCGTAGTCGCGGAAGCCGCCCGACCTCTCGTACATCCCGTTGAAGCGCGCCGCGGCCTTGCCGAGCCCCTGGCCGACGTCGAGCGTGGAGCGCTTGTGGTCGAACGAGCCGCCCTCGAGCGTCAGCGTGCCCGTCCGCTGCCACTGCGCTTCCTTGGTGACGCGGTTGATCACGCCGCCGCCGCCGCCGCGGCCGAAGATCATCGCGTTCGAGCCCTTGAGCGCCTCCACGCGCTCGACGTTGTACAGGTCGCGGAAGTACTGCGCGTCGTCGCGCACGCCGTCGACGAAGAAGTCGGCGGTCGAGGCGTTGCCGCGGATGGTGGGCTGGTCGCGGTGCCCCTCCCCCTGGCCCATCGTGACGCCGGGCACGTAGCGCACGACGTCCCCCATGTTCTGCATCGACTGGTCGGCGATGAGCTCGCGCGTCACGACGGTCACCGCCTGCGGCGTGTCGCGCAGCGGCGTGTCGGTCTTCGTCGCCGTCGTGGTGCGCGGCGCGGCGTACGCCGACCGCCGCGTCGCGGTCGCCGTCACGACGACGGGCCCGAGTCGCTCGGCGACGCTCTCCCGGCTTCCGGCGCGGATCACGACGACCGTCTGCGGGTCGGCGAAGCGCCCGGAGAAGCCGGTACCGTCGAGGAGCCGGCGGAGCGCGTCGACCGGCGCGAAGTTGCCCGAGACGCCGGGCGACTGGACCCCCGCCGCGGCCGCCGAGTCGAAGCTGACGCGCACCTCCGCCTGGCGGGCGAAGTCGCGGAGCGCGCCGGCGAGCGGCTGCGCGGGGATGTCGAAGCGGATCTGGTCGGCCGAGTCGGCCGTCGCGGTCCCCGCCGCGGTGGCGTGGGCGATGGCGCAGCGGGCGAGGCAACCGGCGCCGGTCCGATGGAGGGTCGAGGCCTGGGCCGCCGCCGGAAGGCCAGCGACGACACAGCACAGTCCACGGGCAACGAGAGTACGCACGGGAATCGAGGAAAGTTTGATGATGGTGGGATCCCGATAGTTCCGCTCGGGATTGCCGGTAGGGTACTCAGCCGGCGTAATCCCGTCAATCCTACTCGGGATTGCCTGGCGAGTGTTACAGAGGGCGCCTCGTCGCCCCCTGTTCCGCTACCGCTCCTTCAGCGCCTCGTCCAGCGCCCACCCGAACGGAGTCGGCGCGTCGAGCATGAGCCAGTGGCCGACGTCGGGGAGCACCGTGGCGGCCAGCGCCGGCCGCAGGACGTGGAGACTGTAGGACCACGCGTTGGCGGGGGCGAGGATGGCGCGCGGCGTGATGTGCGGACGGGCGAGATACGCGTCGAGCGCAGCGACCGCGTCGAAGCGGAACATGGCACGGTAGACGCCGAGCAGCGCGTCGCGCGGCGTCGCGGCGAGGCGCCGCCGCACGATGTCGCGTGTGGTGGGCGCGCCCGCCGTGAGCGCCTCGTCGAACGCGAGCTCGATCGTCCGCCGCCAGTCGTCGCCCTCGAGCGCGGCGACGAAGGGCGCGAGCTGGCCGTCGCGCACCTCCGCGGGCAGCTTCGTGAAGTCCCCCGGAGGGTCGGCGAGCACGAGGCGGGCGACGCGCGCCGGCGCCCCGGCGGCCACAGCCAGCGCCACGAACGCGCCGAAGCTGTGGCCCACGAGGGCGACTCGCTCGAGCTGCAGCGCGTCCAGCACGGCGGCCACGTCCGCCGCAAATCCCTCGACCGAGTAGTCGCCGTCGGCCGGCTGCGCCGATCTGCCGTGGCCGCGCAGGTCGAGCGCGAACGCCCGCCGGTGTCGCGCGGCGTGGGCGAGCGTGTGCTCCCAGAAGCCGGTGTGCCCCACCAGGCCGTGCACGAAGAGCGCGGGGAGCTCGCTCCCCGACGCCCCGTGCGGCGCCGGCATGCTCGCGACGTGGAGCGCGCCGGAGGGACCGTGGACGACGATGGTCGACATGGATCAGGAGGGAAGGGCGGGATGAGGAATGCGAGAGAGGAAGGAATTGTGAAGGGCGGAAGGAATTGTGAAGGGCGGAAGGAATTGTGAAGGGCGGAACGAGGCATGAGGGATGAGGCCGGGACCCCACCGGTGGCCAGTCAAGCCACCCGGAGCGTCCCGGCCTCATTCCTCATGCCTCATTCCGCCTTCAGGCTTTTCCCTCGTTCCGCCCTTCAGCTTTTTGCCTCCTTCCGCCCTTCAGGCCTTCATTCCGCCTTCCGACTTGTCACTCTTCCACCCCGCGGCGGATCGCCCATCCTCTCACGGCGTATCCGCCAGCGCCGCGTCCGCCT
>JBJMNL010000259.1:0-4252 GCA_045804285.1 Gemmatimonadaceae bacterium | reverse complement strand
CCGGCTACCTCGTGAAGAGCGCCGCCGACCGCGAGCTGGTGGACGCCGTCCGCGCCGTGGCGCACGGCGACACCTACGTACAGCCGTCGGCGGCGCGCGCCCTCGTTCGCGGCCTGCGCCGGCGCGAGGAGCACGCCGACGAGCGCGGGCGCTACGATCGGCTCCCGGAGCGCGAGCGCGACGTCCTCCGCGTCGTCGCCGCCGGCTTCAGCGCTCCCGTGATCGGCGAGCAGCTCTTCATCAGCCCGAAGACGGTCGACACCTACAAGCAGCGCATCGGCGAGAAGCTCGGCCTCACCCACCGGTCGGACTACGTGAAGTTCGCGCTGAAGCTGGGGCTGCTCAGGGAATAACGCGGGAATAGCGAGGGAATGGCGCCGGCGGACGCGTGCCGCCGGCGCCGCGGGCCGCGCCCGCCGCGCTCATTCTCTCCCCATCGCCTCCGTCAGCGCCGCACGGCTCGCCGGCAGCCTGACGTGCGGCACGCCGCGGGCGCGGGCGAGGGTGGCGACGGGGGTGGCGTCGTGAGGCGCGCTGAAGAGCACGATCCCGGCGCCGGCGCGCGTGGCGCGGGCGAAGAACAGGTCGGAGCGCGCCGCCTCCAGCGCCCCGTCGAGGAGGACGACGAGCGGCGGGCGGAGTCGCGCCAGGGCGTCCTCCGGGCGCTCCCCCGGGAAGGGGAAGACGGGCTCGCGCCCTTCCAGCTCGAGCAGCAGGGCGAGAAGCGCGGCGATGACCGGCTCCGCGGCGAGCACCAGGACCCTCTTCGGCTTGGTCGGGGACAATGCGGTCGTTCCGGGGAATCGTTAGGCGCCCGGGCGCTGCAATCGACAGACCGGCGGCGTTTGACGAGCCGGGAAAACACGCGTATAATGTGGCCGCAGCGTCCCCCGCCCTGGCCGCCCCCGCCCCGGCCGCGCCCACCCGTGCCGCCCCAGCCCACGATGTCCCCCTCCGTCACGGCCGCCGTCGGGCTCCGCCTCGCCGGCGACCCGGCCGTCGCGGCGCCGCGCGCGACGGCCGGGTCGCCGTCCCTTCGGGCGCCCCTCGACGCGTGATGGTCCCGAGCTCCTCGCCCGGCCCCGGCCCGCGCCCGCTCTCCACCGAGTCCGCCGACCGGCTCCGCGAGGCGGTCCGCCTCGGCGCCGTCTCTCCGGTCGCCGACGACGCCCCGGTCCGCGACGCGATCGCCCTCGTCGTCACCGAGGCGCGCGCTCGCGGCATGCACCCGGAGGAGCTCATTCCGGCCTTCAAGGCCCTCCTCGACTCCCTCCCCGAGCTCCAACTCGCCGCCAGCCGGTATGAGGAGCCCAGTCTCCGCGAGCGGCTGGTGACGTTGTGCATCAAGGCGTACTACGGGGTGTCGGGCGGGGACTGACCACGAGCCGGCTCGCGAGGGCGTTCGCGCGAGGGCGTTCTCAGTAATCAGTTGGGAGTTGGCAGTCGTCAGTGGCGCGCCCGGGGCGCACCGCGACCCCGCCGCCTCATCGCGTCCCGGAGCGCGGCGCCCGCCCCGCGCGACGCCGACGGCCCGGTGCGCCACTGACGACTGATGACTCACGACTGACCACTGCCAACGCATCACGCACCGCGGCGTCACGCATCTCGACGCGCGCGAGGGGCCGGTCTCCAGTGCATCGGAGACCGGCCCCTCGTACGTTCCAACTACACGCTACAGACTACACGGTGCCGTCACGGCACGCGCTTCGTCTCCTTGTCGACGTTGTTCCCGATCACGCCGCCGAGGATGCCGCCGGCGGCCGCGCCGATCAGGCCGCCCTTGACCTTGTCCCTGCTCGTCGTGGCGCCGATCACCGCGCCCGCGGCCGCGCCGATGGCGGCGTCGCGCTTGGTGTGCTTGACCGTCACCTCGCGCCCCTGGCTCGCCGTCCCGCTGCTCGAGCCCGACGACGTGGCCGAGCGGCTCGTGGAGGACGAGCTGCGGCGGACGGTGGTGCTGCGGCTCGGGGACGACGACGTGTACGCCTTCGGCGCGGCGGCCGCCGACGCGGACCCAGCCTCGATCGCCGACACGCTGTCGAGACGCGCCGCGCTCGCCTGGCCGGCGAGATTGAGGTCGCTGTTCAGCGCGTCGTCGGTCTTCGTGTCCTTCGTGCAGGCGGCCGCGCCCAGTACGAGCGTCGCGGCACAGGCCAGTCGGTGGAGCTGTCGCATGGTATTCGTCCTCTGGGTGGACCGCGTCGCCGCGGCCTTCGTGTCGATGGCGGAGATGATGCCCGGAACGGCCGACGCCGCAGGCACGGAGAGATGTCTAATCGCGCGAGCGCGAGAAGACGAGTGACGGACGTCACCGCCGCGAAACGGTGGAGCGGCGTGCGCGACCCCTCGTCGCTAGACGCGATGAGGAGGTTGCCGGTAACGGCGAGGGGTCTGAGGGAGGAAGATGAGGAGCCTTGAAGGGCGGAATGAAAGGCGACGGGCGGAATGAGGCATGAGGCATGAGGCCGGGACCCTACGCGTGGCCAGCATAGCCACCGGTGGGGCCCCGGCCTCATGCCTCATGCCTCATTCCGCCCTTCGCCTTTCATTCCGCCCTTCAGGCCTCCTCACTCCGTCCTTCGCCCCGCTCCTCCTCAGTCCAGCGTTCTCTCCCCATCCCCGCGCGTGAACAGCATGCTCTGTCGCCGGCCGCCGAGGTCTGCCTGGACGATGTTGACCTGGTCGGAGAAGCGCTCGAACAGGATTCGGGACTGGACGTGCGCGCCGGCGAGGCCGCGGGGGGCGGGCGCCGTCAGGCAGAGCCAGAGGAAGTCGCCGACTCGGCGGGCGCCGCACCAGGCGAGAGGGAGCGGCGGGCCGCCGCGCTCCGCGAGCGTGAGGGCGGACGCCACGTAGGTGCGCGCCGCTTCATCGGTCACGCCGCCGGCGGCGCGCGCGACGGGCACCGCGGCGGCGGCGGCCAGGAAGTCGTCGGCGAAGACGCGGACGGAGAGCCGCGCCGTGCGACTCGGTGCGTCGTAGGTGATCGCCGTGAGGCTCGTGTGCAGCGGGTGCGCGTCGCCCGGGCGACCCGCGCCCGGCCGCGCGTCGAGCGGGTGCGCGCCCGCCGCCGCGAGCGCCAGTGCCGCCGCCACGGTGGCGCGTGCGGGGCGAGTGGTCACCACGACCACGGCTCCGGCGCGGCGGCGCGCTCCAGGTCGCGCAACGTTCGCCGCGCGGCCGCCGCGAGGCGGGGGTCGAAGCGTGGGTTGATGGCGAGGGCGCGCGCCAGCGCCGCCCGCGCGGCCGCCGTGTCCCCCGACGACAGCGCGATCGCGCCGGCATGGTAGTGGAGCGTCGCGTCGGCGGTGCCGAGGCGGAGCGCGGCGGCGGACGCGTGTCGCGCCTCCCCGTCGCGCCCCGACTTGTGGAGCGCCCACGCCAGCAGGTCGTCGCCGTAGATGTCGTGCCGCGTGCGGATCTCCTCCTCCGCCCGCGCCAGCACCTCGGGGACGCGGTGGTCGTGGTCGAGGAGGAAGAGCGCCCACGCCCGGTGGTAGGGGCCGGGCTGGCCGGCGACCGCGACCTCCATCGCGCGCGCGTACTCCTCGGCCCGCCCACGGTCGCCGCGCGCCGCGTAGGCGTCGGAGACCACGCCGAGCGTCGCCGGGTCGAGCATGAGCCGGATCGCGCGCTCGCCGTAGTCGATCGCCGCGTCCGCGTCGCCGAGCGCCGCCGCGAGGCGAGCCATGGCGCCGAGGAGGCGGTAGTCGCCCGGCGCGGCGGCGAGCCCGAGCTCGTAGGCGCGCCGGGCCGCGTTCGGGCGCCCCGCCCGCAGCTCGAGGTCGCCGAGCCGCAGGTCGAACCACGCGACCTGCTCGCGCGGCAGGTCGGCGCGCGCGGCCGCCCGATCACGCGCTGCGGTGAGGATGCGCCGCGCGTCGTCGGTGCGCCCCGCGAGCTCCGCCCGGCGCGCGAGGCGGGGTGCGATCGAGAGGTGCGCGCGATCGCGCCCCGGAATCGAGTCGAACGCCGCCCGCGCCGCGTCGTAGTCGCCGAGCTCCAAGTCCGCCTCCCCGAGCAGCGCCCGGTACTGCGGCACCTCGGGCTCCCTCGCGACGACCCGCCGCGCCACGTCGCGCGCTTCCACGAATCGGTGCTGCGCGAGCAGGCTCGCCGAGAGGGAGAGGAAGGACCTCCCGTTGCGGTTCGTGCGCAGCGCCAGCGAGCGCCGGGCGTACTCCTCGGCGCGCACGTAATCGGCGTACTCCCCCGACTCGCGCCCGCGCTGCATGTGGAGCCCGCCGAGCTG
>JBJMNL010000258.1:0-14882 GCA_045804285.1 Gemmatimonadaceae bacterium | reverse complement strand
GCGGCGGCGCGACCGCCGCGGCGTGCAGCGCGGAGTCCGCGGGGACGCCGGTCGGGAGGGCGACTCCCGCCGACTCCGGCAGTGGCTGCTGCACGGCGCTCGCCGGGGCGCCGTACCCGACCGCGGTCGCGGCGCGTCGCGCCCCCTCGCCCCGCTTCTCGTCGCCCCCGCCACCCGGCCCGCAGGCGGCGCCGAGCAGCAGGAGCGGCGCGGCGAGCAGGCGCGCGGCGCGCGCGGCGCGCGCGGCGCCTAGCCGACGACGCACCGGTCCCCGCCCGCGCTCGCGGCGCGGTAGAGCGCTTCGTCCGCTTTCCGGTAGAGCGCCAGCGTGGCGAGGGAGAGCGGCTTGTGCACGCCGCGGAGCACGCCGATCCCCACGCTGCAGGTGAGCGGCTCGCTGGCGCCGGGCGGCATGAGCGCGGCGACGCCGCGCCGCAGCCGCTCGGCGGCGATGCGGGCGCCGGCGGCGTCGGTGTTCGTGATGATGAGCGCGAAGCGCACGTCGCTGTAGCGGAACGCCATGTCGGAGCGGCGCACCGATTGGCTGATCACGTCGGCCACCGCGCCCAGGGTACGGTCGCGCGCCGCCGCCCCGTGGCGCGCGACGAGCGCGGCGAGCGCATCGATCTCGCAGAGGACGAGCGACATCGGCTGCCCCGAGCGGTTCGACCGCGCGAGCTCCTCGTCGATCCGCTCCTCGAACGCGCGGCGGTTGCCGAGCCCGGTCGGCTCGTCGATCAACGCGGCGTGGCGGTAGGCGGCGGCGAGGTCGGCGTAGGCGAGGCGCGGCGCCGCGAAGTGCGCGAGCAGGGCGAGGAAGCGGAGGTCGGTGTCGTCGTACGCCGCCCCGTCGGCGCGCGCGCCGACCGCGAACCAGCCGAGGCGGCTCCCCTGGTCGTCCACCGGCGCCGCCATCTCGGCGCCGAGGAGCGACGCCGGATCGGGGCCGCCCTCGCGCGTCGTGTCCCCATCGCGTACCCCGCCCTCGCGCACGGCGGCGGCGTCGGCGTCGGCGGGCGAGGTGCCGCGGAGGACGGGGGTGTCGGGCGCGTAGTGGAACCGCGTGACCGCCGGGCCCTCGATCCGCTCCGGCGCCGCGGGCGTGCCCGCCGGGTGCTCGACGCGCCGCGAGAAGGTGCCGTCCGGGTTCGCGCGGTAGAGCGCGACCCACGACGCGCCGTACGCGTCGGCGAGGGTGTGGATGAGCAGCTCGGCCACGGCGCGCGGCGTGGCGGTGTGCGAGAGCTGGGTCGCGACTCCCCGCAACAGCGCGAGCTGCCGCGCGTGGCGGCGCGCGAGCGCGGGGTCCACGGGCGGCTGCGCCTCGGCCGTCGCGCGGGCGACGCCGACGGCCGGCGTCGCCCGGCGCTCGCGCCCGTCGAAGACGGGCCCGGACGACGGCGGGGTGTCGGAGGCGCGGGAAGGAGACATCGCAGCGAGGGCGGGAGCGGGAAGCGGATTCCGGAAGTTGCCGTGCGGGATCGCTCAGCGCGAGACGGCGCCGCGAGAGTCGGCACCGCTCGAGACGGCGCTGCCGGCCTCGGCAGCCTGGCGCCGGCCGTCCTCTCCGTCCTGCCGCAGGCTTCCCGCCGCGTCGCGCAGCACCACCATCCGCGCCGGCAGCGCGAGGGCGATCCCCGCGTCGCGGAAGCGGCGGAGGAGCGCGAGGTTGACGGACTGCTGCGCGTCCATGTAGGCGACGTAGTCGGGCGTCGTGATGAAGTACACCGCCTCGTACAGGATGGCCGAGTCGCCGATGATCCTCAGGTGCGCGCGGTCGAAGCGCGTCTGCGGCGTCGCCTTCACGACGTCGGCGATCATCGCCGGCACCTGCTCGGCGAGCTCGGGCGGCGTGTCGAGCGCCACGCCCAGGCTCAGGATGACGCGCCGCTGCTCGAGGCGGCGGAAGTTGCGGATCCGGCTCTTGAGCAGGTCGGCGTTCGAGAAGACGACCTGCTCCCCCGAGCCGGCGCGCAGCCGCGTCGTCTTCAGGCCGATGTTCTCCACCGTGCCGTCGAACTGGTCCACGGCGATCGCGTCGCCGACGACGAAGGGCTTGTCGAGCACGATCGAGAGCGCGCCGAAGAGGTCGCCGAGGATGTTCTGCACGGCGAGCGCGAGCGCGATGCCGCCGACGCCGAGTCCGGTAACGAGCGCCGTGACCTCGACCCCCATGCTGTCGAGGGCGATGATCAGGATGATGAGGAAGAGGACGAAGCGCCCGACGTAGCTCAGGGCGGAGACCGTCGTCGGGCTCACCCCGCCGGCGTCGCCCTGCCGGCGCGCGTAGCGCTCGATGCCGAAGGTGACGATCCCGCTCCCCCAGATCATCGCCTGGATCGCCGTCGCGAGGACGGTGATGACGCGCACCACCTGCCGCGCGTCGGCGTCGAGCGCCAGGAAGCTCGTGGCGATCGCGAGGGCGAGCGCGAAGATGAAGAAGAAGCGCGTCCGCCGGAGCAGGTCGACGGCGAAGTCGTCCGCCTCCGTGGTCGTGCTGCGCGCCAGCCGGTCCAGCCGCCCGACGGCGATCCGGCGGATGACGTACAGGAGGATGATCGTGACGCCGAGGGCGGCGAGCGCGGTCATCCAGCGGCTGAGGGAGTTGTGGTAGAAGGTCCAGTTCGACATCGATGCGACGGGAGTCGGGAATCGGGAGCCGGCGACGGCCGGCCCTCTCGGAAGCTACGAGGCGCGTCCCGAAGGGTCCACCGACTCCCGGCTTCCGATTGCCGACTCCCGGCGCCTACCCCGCCGCCGCGGCCACCCTCCGCTCGCGCTCGTCCAGCTTCTCCCGCCACTCGCGGTGGGCGTCGCAGGCGTCGCAGTTGCCGCACCACCAGTCGGGGTCCACCTCCTCGCCGAAGTGCTCGAGGATGAAGCGGGTGCGGCAGTGGGCGGTCTGGCAGTAGCGCACCATCGACTCGAGCTTGGCGCGGTCCATCGCGCGCCGCTCCTCGTAATCGGTGAGGTCGGCGCTCAGGTCCACCTGCGTCAGCCGGTCGGCGAGGCGCTCCCACATCCCGCCGCGGTATTCGCGGGCGAGCCCGTGGCGCTTGAGAAGCATGAAGACGATGCGCGCCTTGCGCCGGGGCACGCCGGCCTGGTCGGCGACGTCGTCGAGCGCGACCTCGGCGCCGAGCGGGTGCTGCTCGAACGCGAGGGCGACGCGCGCCGCCTCCTCGATCTCGGGGTACTTGCCACCGAGAAAGTACGACTGGACGCGGCGGTCCTCGACGCGGTAGAGCACCGTGCAGGTGGCAGGGAGCCCGTCGCGGCCGGCGCGCCCCGCCTCCTGATAGTAGGACTCGAGCGAGCCGGGAAAGTTGTAGTGGGCGACGAAGCGCAGGTCGCGCTTGTCGATGCCGAGGCCGAACGCGTTGGTGGCGATCATGGCCTTGTAGCCGTCGGCCATGAAGCGCTCCTGCGTCGCCGTGCGCTCGGCGGCCGCCATCTTCCCGTGGTAGAGCCCGATCGGGTAGCGCCCCTTGAAGTCCTCGTACAACCGCTCCGCCTCCTTCACCGTGGCGACGTAGACGACGCCGACGCCGCGGGTCGCGTCGAGGATCTCGGCGAGCGCCTGGTCCTTCGCCTTGTTGTTGACGGTGCGGCGCACCTCGAGGCGGAGGTTGGGGCGCGCGAAGCCGGTGACGGTGACGAGCGGCTCCTTCATCCCGAGCTGCCGGACGATGTCGTCGCGCACCTCCCTGGTCGCCGTCGCGGTGAGGGCGAGGACCGGCGGGCGGCCGAGGCGCTTGATGATCGAGCCGAGGGTGAGATAGTCCGGGCGGAAGTCGTGTCCCCACTGGCTGACGCAGTGCGCCTCGTCGACGACGAAGAGGCTCACCGTGCGTCCGAGGAGGCGCTCGAAGAACTCGCGGTCCTTGAAGCGCTCCGGCGTGAGGTAGAGGATCTGCCCCTCCCCCTCCTGCACCTGCCGGTGCGCCTCACGAGTCTCGGCGGTGTTGAGGTGCGAGTGCATCGCGACCGCGTCCACGCCCTGCGCGGCGAGCTTGTCGCGCTGGTCCTTCATGAGCGCGATGAGCGGGCTGACGACGACCGTCAGCCCGGGGAGCAGGAGCGCCGGGAGCTGATAGACGAGCGACTTCCCGCTCCCCGTCGGCATCACGACAACGGCGTCGCGCCCCTCGAGGACGGCGCGCATGGGCGGCCACTGCCCCTTCTGAAAGTCGGCATGGCCGAAGCGCTCGGTCAGCACGGACCGGGCGCACCGTTCGAGCTGTTGTTGCGGCATGGGGGGGAGGAGGGCAGGGAGCGTGCCGGGAGGGCGGGGTGGTTGGAGTGGGGGTCGGGGGGGCCGGAACGGCGCCGGGACGACTCTCGACCGGTCGCCCCTACGGGCGGGAGGGATGCGTGACGCCGTCGTGAGTGATGAGTTGTGAGTTATGAGTTGTGAGTAGCGCGCCGGGCGGCGGCCCGCGCGCGGGGTGGGTCGCGCTTCTTCGGGACGCCGCGAACTGGCGGGGTCGCGGTGCGCGCCCGGCGCGCTACTACCCGTCACTCACAACTCATCACTCATCACTCACAACGCCATCGCGAGCTGGCTCGTGGCGCACGGAGGGCGATCGCGCACGGTTCGCCGTCCCGCCCCCGCCCCACTGGACTCCCTCTCGCACCGGCCCGTGGCACACACCACGCCACCTCGCCCCCGCCCCTTGCCCCATCCGTTCCCTCCCTCTGGCGCTCGCTTTGCTATGTACCCCTCCGACCGCCCGCCGGATGCGCGAGGGCGTCCTCGAAGCGGGCTCGGCTTCAGCGTGGAGAGAAGCGATGGCGGAGATTCGGGTGCAGCAGGTGAAGCGGCGCGGGCTGGGGTGGCTCTGGCTGCTGGTCGTGCTCGTGCTGCTCGCGATCGGCGCGTGGTACTTCCTGAGCGGCAGCTCGCCGCGCAACTCGCCGGCCACCAGGACGACGCCGGCGACGGGGACATCGGAGGGGCCGCGGCCGCGGGCCGCGGCGGGGACTTCACTTCTTCTCGCCTCGGGCGACGCCGGCGACGGCGCGCGCCGGGCGGCCTGAGGGGGACCGGACCATGGCCAGGGACAACACGCCCGCCGACCGCGGCCTTCGCGACGAGGCGAACGTCGGCCCCGATCCGAACCGACCGCGGAACCTGATCCCGATGCGGGAGCTCGACGACTACGAGGTCGCCGACGGCGAGCCCGACATTCGCGGCTGGCGCGTCTTCACCTCGAGCGGCCGCGAGCTCGGGCGGATCGAGGACCTGCTCGTCGACACCGCGAGCGACGAAGTCGTGATGCTCGACGTCGACCTCCGGCGCAACGATCGCCACACCCTGGCGCCGATCCGCGCCGCGTGGATCGACCGCGAGCACGAGCGCGTGATCATCGACAGCCGCGAGCTCGAAGGGGCGGACGAGTCGGTCCCGACGCTCGCCCGCCGCGGTGAGCTGACGGACGAGGAGGTGCGCGAGTTTGGCGACCGCTACGAGCGCGCCTACGGCGACCGCGGCTACGAGGCGGACCGCGACTACCACGTGCACCACCTCGGCGACCGCCTTCGCTTCTGGCGCCGGCGCCACGACGACGCGGCCGCCCTCGAGCGGCGCGCCACGGAGCCGGCCGCCGCCGAGCGGACGGCGACTGCCGACCGCGCCGAGGTGGAGCGCGCCGCCGACCGCTCGGCCGACCAGGCCGACGCGGCGGCGCGCGCCCGGAGCGAGGAGGCGCGCCGCGTGAACGAGACGTTGGGCGCCGACGCGGCCGCCCGCGCCGGCAGCCAGGCCCGTTCGGTCGAGCGCGTCCGCGCCGACGAGTGGCGCGACGCCGAGCGGCGCGAGGCCCAGCGCCGCGAGGAGGAGCGGCGCCTGCTCGCCGAGCGCGAGGGCGCCGGGCGCGCGACCGACGAGCGCGCGACCGACGAGCGCGAGCGGCGGCAGCACGAGGTGGACGAGCTGAACGCCCAGCGCGCGCGCGACCGCCAGGCACGCCAGGTGCGCCTCCCCGCGGCCGACGCCCCCGCCGACACCCCCGCCGACACCCCCGCCGACGCCTCGGCCGACGCCCCGCCGCGCGGCCGCGTGATCGAGGAGGTCGTCGTGCGGCGGCGGGAAGTCGGGCCCGATGAGGTACAGCCCTGAGACTCCTCGCGGCGCGCGGCCCCGCGCTCCCCGCTCGCTTCCCGTCCACGTGGCCCGCCCCGCTCCGGGGCGGGCCACCCGTCGTGGGCCTCTATTCGCTCCCCGCGACGACCTGGGCGTGGTTGAGCGCCGCGACCAGCCCCGTGCCGCCGAGGACGTTGCCGGCGAGCGTGGGGAGCATGAAGTCGGTCACGTAGGCGCTCCAGGGGACGGCGCCGGTGGCGGTGGTGTAGAGCACCTCCGTCGAGCCGGCGATGATGTGGCTGAGCCCGGCTGCACCGATGAGCCACGTCATGATCACGATCACGGGCAGTCGCGCGTATCTCGCGTCGGGGAGCATCCACACCATGAGCGCGATCAGCCATCCGGCGCCGATGGCGCGCACGAACGTCGCGCCGAAGCTCCCGGCCAGCGCCTCGGTGCCGATCGCGGCGAAGGCGTCGCGCACCTCGGGGCGGAAGAGCGCCGTGTGCGCCGCCGCGAGGGCGAAGAGCAGCGTGCCGAGGATGTTCGTCACGAACACGATCCCCCACAGCCGCAGCACGCGCCGGAGCGGGACACCGCTCTTGCTCGAGAGGTAAGGGACGACGGGGGTGAGCGTGTTCTCGGTGAAGAGCTGCTGGCTGCCGAGGATCACGGCGAGGAAGCCGACGCTGTAGCCGAGCTTCGAGACGAGGGGGCGCCAGGGCGCGTCCGGCAGGTGGGCGCGCAGCACCCCTTCGGCGACCATCGAGAGCCCCATCGACAGCCCGGCGGCGAGCCCCGACCAGGCGAGGGCGCGCGGAGCGCGCGCGAGCTCCTTCTCCCCCTCCTCGCGGATCACCTCGTACGTCGTCTTCGCGTCGAGCGTGCCGGCCTCGCGCGCCTTCTTCCGCTCCTCGGGCGCGAGCGCCGGGGCACCGCGGGCCGTCGTCCCCTCGTCGGCCTGGGTCCCGTCGCCCCCTGGCGCGCGGACCGGCGGCAGCGCGCTCCTCTCCATGGTCTCGCTCAAAGTCCCTCCCTGGTCGCCGTGGCCGGCGAGCACGTTGCGTGCGCGGACCGCTACGGGCTACGTGCTACGGGCCACGCGCCCGCCGCGAGTCCACCGCGGCCCCTCGGTGGCTCCTCGCGCCCGCGCAGCGCCGCGGCGAACAGCGCGACGAGCGCGCCGACGTACACGAGGCCGGCGGGGACCCACATGATGAGCCCCGCGAGCTGCTGGTCCTCGAGGGGGGTGAGCCCCCACGGGCGCGTGGTGTCGTAGTGCGACAGGTACCAGGGGCGCCGCGCGAGGGCGATCAGGGCGCCGAGGACGGTGCACTGCAGCCCGGCGGCGAACAGGTAGAGCACGGCGGGGCCGAAGCCGAGCCGGCGACGCGCGCGGCGGTCGGCGAGCACCCACCAGAAGAGGAGCGAGGTGAGGAAGAACGCTCCGTGCTCGAGCGCGTGGACGCCGCGGTGGCGCAGGGCGCTCTCGTATAGCCGCGGCGCGTGCCACGCCCAGAGCGCGCCCACGGCGAGCAGCCAGGCGACGAGCGGCTCGCGGGCCCCGCGCCAGGCGGCGCGCGCCACGCGGGCGGCGGGGGCGCGCGTCCACCAGCGTCCCACGGCGCGGCGCGCCCCAGCCGGGAGCGCCCAGAGGGTGGCGGCGAGCGGCTCGCCGAGGACGACGAGCGGCGCGGCGACCATCGTCAGCAGAAGGTGCTGCACCATGTGCACCGAGAAGAGCGCCGCGCTCACCCTGTCCACCGGCGACAGGAGCGCCAGCGCGAGCGTGGCGAGCCCCCCGGCGTAGCAGCCGGCGCGCCAGGGCGCGATGCCACGTCCCCGGCCGGCGCGCCGCCAGAGCGCGCGCACGCCGCGGGCGTAGAGCCACGCGGCCACTGCCAGCCCGCCGAGCACCGCCGGCTCGGCGCTCCAGGCGGTCCAGAGGTCGTGCGGCTGCGGCGGAGCGCCGACGTGGGCGCGCGCCGCCGCGGGCACGACGGCGACGAGTGCCGCCGCGCCGCCCAGCCGGCGAGCGCGCTGCCGCATGCGATGACTCTCCGTTCGGTACCGCTCCCGTCCAGGGCAAGGCGAGTGCCGGGGCGGCTCCGTGCGGTGCCGTACCGAAAGCATGGCCTCCCATGCACCGCCAGCGCCCGGTACGCTTTCTGCGTTCGATCGGGGTCGCCGCCAGGGCGTCATAGGGGCATCAACTCCATCGTGCGAGGTGTCGCAATGCAGCGACCCGGCCCGGGCAGGGCACAGCGCCGCGGCGTGGCGCGCGCGCTCGTCGACGGCGCCAGCGTGGTCCACGTCGCCGCCGTCATCGCGATGGCCGCCGGCGTCGCCGGCGCCGCCGGCTGCTCGACCGAGCGCCAGAGCAGCGAGCGCCCGCGCGTTCCCGCCGCCGCGGCCCTGCCGCCGGCCAACGGCCCGCGCGCCTCCGTCGCCCTCGACCCCGAGGACGGCCAGTGGACGCGGCCGGCGAAGAGCCTCTCGGCGCTGCGCTACAGCCAGCTCGACCAGATCACCGCCGCGAACGTCGCGGGCCTCCGGCCGGCGTGGACGTTCTCGACGAGCGTACTGCGCGGGCACGAGGAGGCGCCGCTCGTCGTGAACAACACGATGTACGTGCTCACCCCGTTCCCGAACATCCTGTACGCGCTCGACCTGACGAAGGAGGGCGCGCCGACGAAGTGGACGTACGAGCCGAAGCCGGCGGCGGCTGCGCAGGGCGTCGCCTGCTGCGACGTGGTGAACCGCGGTCCCGTCTTCGCCGACGGGAAGATCGTCTTCAACACGCTCGACGCCCACGTCGTCGCGGTCGACGCCAACGCCGGCAAGGAGGTGTGGCGGACCAAGGTCGGCGACATCAACAAGGGCGAGACGATGACGATGGCGCCGCTCGTCGTGAAGGGCAGAGTCCTCGTCGGCAACTCGGGCGGGGAGCTCGGCGTGCGCGGCTGGATCAAGGCGCTCGACCTGGCCACCGGCAGGCTGCTCTGGACCGCCTACAACACGGGCCCCGACAGCGAGGTGAAGATCGGCCCCCGCTTCAAGCCCTTCTACGCGAAGGACCGGGGGAAGGACCTCGGCGTCTCGTCCTGGGCCGGCGAGCAGTGGAAGATCGGCGGCGGCAACGTGTGGGGGTGGCTGTCGTACGACCCCGAGCTGAACCTCGTCTACTACGGCAGCGCGAACCCCGGGCCCTGGAACCCCGACCAGCGGCCGGGCGACAACAAGTGGACGTCCACGCTCTTCGCGCGCGACCCCGACACGGGGGAGGCGGTGTGGGCGTACCAGATGAACGACCACGACCTGCACGACTACGACGGCGTGAACGAGTCGGTGCTCGTGGACGTCCCGTGGAAGGGGCAGACGCGCAAGGCGCTGCTCCACCCCGACCGCAACGGCTACGTCTACCTGATGGACCGCGCGACGGGGGAGGTGCTCTCCGCGGAGCCCTTCGTGCACATCACGTCCACCAAGGGGGTGGACCTCCGGACGGGGAAGCCGATCCTCGACTCGACGAAGACGCCCGTGATGGGGAAGGTGGTGCGCGACATCTGCCCCGCCGCGCCGGGCGGCAAGGACTGGCAGCCGTCGGCGTTCTCGCCGCGCACGGGGCTCCTCTACATGCCGCACCAGAACCTGTGCATGGACGTGGAGAGCGTCGAGGCGAACTACATCGCCGGCACGCCGTACGTGGGGATGAACGTGAAGATGCACGCGGGCCCGGGCGGCCACCGCGGCGAGTTCACGGCGTGGGACCCGGTCGCGATGCGGCCGGCGTGGAAGCTCACGGAGTCGTTCCCGGTATGGAGCGGCGCGCTCGTCACCGCCGGCGACGTCGTCTTCTACGGCACGATGGACGGCTGGTTCAAGGCGGTCGACGCGCGCAGCGGGAAGCCGCTCTGGCAGTACAAGACGGGCTCGGGGATCATCGGCCAGCCGGTCACCTACCGCGGCCCGGACGGCAAGCAGTACGTGGCGGTCGTCTCGGGGGTCGGCGGCTGGGCGGGCGCGATCGTCGCCGGCGGCCTCGACCCCAACGACTCGACCGCCGCGCTCGGCTTCGCCGCCGCGACGGCCGACCTCCCGCAGCACACGACGAAGGGGGGCACGCTCTATGTCTTCGCGCTGCCCTGAGGGGCGGGGGGCCGGGAGCCGGCGCTCGGCGGCCCGCCGTCGCGCCTGGCCGGTGCTCGGCGTCCGCGCCGAGCGCTCGCTGCTCCTCGTCCCGGCGCTGGCGCTGGCGGCCGTCCTCGTGCCGCGGGCGGCGCGCGTCGACGCGGCGAGCGCCGCACCCGTACGCGGGGAGTGGGGCGCGGTCGATTCCCCACGCCCCACTCCCGAGTCCCGCGTCCTTCGCGTCTGCGCCGACCCCAACAACCTCCCCTTCTCGAACGCGAAGGGGGAGGGGTTCGAGAACCGGGTCGCGGCGCTCCTCGCGCGCGACCTGGGGGCGCGGCTCGAGTACACGTGGTGGGCCGAGCGGCGCGGCTACGTGCGCAACACGCTCGCGGCGGGGGCGTGCGACGTCCTGCTCGGCGTCCCCGCCGGCTTCGAGCGCGCGCTGACGACGGCGCCGTACTATCGCTCGACCTACGTCTTCGTGTCGCGGAAGGCCAGGCGCTACGGCATCCGCTCCTTCGACGACCCGCGGCTCCGCGCGCTGCGGGTGGGCGTGCAGATCGTCGGCGACGACTACGCCAACACGCCGCCGGCGCACGCGCTGAGCCGGCGCGGGATCGTCCACAACGTCGTCGGCTACACGCTCTACGGCGACTACCGCGAGCAGAACCCGCCCGCGCGGATCATCGACGCGGTGGCGAAGGGCGACGTCGACGTCGCGGTGGCCTGGGGGCCGCTCGCGGGCTACTTCGCGAAGCGCGAGCCCGTCGCGCTCGACGTCGTCCCCGTCTCGCCGCGCGTGGACCCGCCGCGGCTGCCGATGACGTTCGCCATCGCGCTCGGCGTCGCGCGCGGGCGGAGCGCGCTCCGCGACTCGCTCCAGCAGGTGCTCGACCGCCGGCGCGCCGAGATCCGCCGGATCCTCGACGACTACGGCGTCCCGGTCGTGGACGCGACCGCGGACGCGACCGGGCCGGGAGCCGCGACCCCATGAAGCCGATGCGACTGCACCGCGGCGTCACGACCGCCGCCCTCTGCTGCGCCGCGCTCGCGCCGGCGCTCGCCACCGCCTGCCGGCGCGAGGAGCGCCGTTACCGCGAGACCCCGCCGACCGCGACGCCGCCGGGCACGGTGCGCCTCTCCCCGCTGCAGCCCGGCGAGCCGGCGGCGACGCCGCACCTCGTCAGCGGCTACGACGAGAACGCGTACGCGGTCTCCGAGGGGCAGCGGCTCTTCGGGTGGTACAACTGCTCGGGGTGTCACGCGAACGGCGGCGGCGGCATGGGCCCGCCGCTCACCGACGACCAGTGGATCTACGGGAGTGCGCCGGAGAACATCCACGAGACGATCGTCGAGGGGCGGCCGAACGGGATGCCGTCGTTCGCCGGCAGGATCCCGGACTCGCAGGTCTGGCAGATCGTGGCCTACGTGCGCTCGCTGAGCGCGCTCACGCCGGCGTCGACCCGCGCGGCGCGCACGGACCACATGATGAACACGCCGGGCTCGCAGTCGCTGCAGACGCCCAAGAAGCCGAAGCAGTCGTTCCGGCCGCCGGCGTCGGAGCAGCCGTGAGCGGGGGGGCACGATGAGGGCGGCGCCGGCGTCCGACTCTCCACGCTCCCACCCCCGCGCGCACGCGGCGGCCGCGGCGCTCCTCGCCTGCGCGCCGCTCGTCGCCGGCTGCCGCGGGGCGCTCGATCAGTCGGTCCTCGAGCCGGCGGGCCCGCTGGCGCGGAGGGTCGAGCATCTCTGGTGGTTCGCGTTCTGGGTCTCGACGGCGGTCTACGTCCTCACCGTCGGCGCCCTGATCTGGGCGGCGTGGCGGGCGCGCCGCCGCGCCCGCGCCGGGGAGCCGCCGCCGCCCGACGGCGAGCGGCGGATGACGCGCACCGTCTCCATGGCCGTCGGCGCCACGGTGCTCATCCTGCTCGTCTTCCTCGGCTACGACCTCTCGGTCGGCCGCACGCTGAGCCCCGTGCCGAGCGCGCACCCGATCACCATCGAGGTCGTGGGGCGCCAGTGGTGGTGGGAGGTGCACTACGCCGACACGTCGGCGCACGGGCGCTTCACCACCGCCAACGAGATCCACGTTCCCGTCGGACAGCCCGTGCTCTTCACGCTCGCGGCGCAGGACGTCATCCACAGCCTGTGGGTGCCCAACCTGGCCGGGAAGAAGGACGCCATTCCCGGCTACACGCAGACGTTCTGGTTCCAGGCCGACACGGCCGGCGTCTACCGCGGCCAGTGCGCGGAGTTCTGTGGCGCCCAGCACGCGAAGATGGCGCTGTACGTCGTTGCCGACCCGCCGGAGCGCTACGCGCAGTGGGTGCGGCAGCAGCGGCAGCCGGCCCCTTCCCCCGCCGACTCGGCGACGCGGCGCGGGCAGGAGGTCTTCCTCACCGGCCCCTGCGTCATGTGTCACGCGATCGAGGGGACGAGCGCGGGGTCGCGCGCCGGGCCGAACCTCACCCACCTGGCGAGCCGCATGACGATCGCGGCCGGGACGCTGCCCAACACGCGCGGCAACCTCGCCGGATGGATCGTGGACCCGCAGCGCATCAAGCCGGGCACGAAGATGCCGTCGCACATGCTGGCGCCGAGCGACCTCGACGCGCTGCTCACGTACCTCCAGAGCCTCAAGTGAGGGAGGGCCAGTGACCACCGCCACGCTCGAGACCACGCCCCGACCCGCCCGCGACGACGCCGCCCTGGTGAGCGAGCTCGAGCGCACCTGGCGCGCGCCGGGCGGGTTCTGGGGGTGGATCACGTCGGTCGACCACAAGTCGATCGCGAACCGCTACGTCGCCACCTCGTTCCTCTGGTTCCTGCTCGGCGGGCTCAACGCGGCGGTCATGCGGCTCCAGCTCGCGCGGCCGGAGAACGGCATCGTCGGCCCGGACCGCTACAATCAGATCTTCACGACGCACGGCACGGCGATGATGTTCCTCTTCGCGGTGCCGATCATGACGGCCGTGGCGCTCTACCTCGTGCCGCTGATGGTCGGCACGCGCGACGTCGCCTACCCGCGGCTCAACGCCTTCGGCTACTGGGTCTTCCTCGCCGGCGGGCTGTTCCTGTTCGCGTCGTTCTACCTCAACATGGGGCCCGACACGGGGTGGTTCGCCTACGTCCCGCTCTCGGGTCCCACGTACTCGCCGGGCAAGCGCGTGGACGTCTGGGCGCAGGTGGTGACGTTCACCGAGATCGCGGGGCTCGTGGCCGCGGTGGAGATCATCGCCACGGTCGTCAAGCTCCGCGCGCCGGGGATGTCGCTCAACCGCATCCCGCTCTACGTGTGGTCGGTGCTCGTCACGGCCGTCATGATCATCTTCGCCATGCCGGCGGTGGCGATGGCGAGCACGCTGATGCTGGCGATGGACCGGCTCGTGGCGACGCAGTTCTTCAACGTCGCCGAGGGGGGGGACCCGCTCCTCTGGCAGCACCTGTTCTGGTTCTTCGGCCACCCCGAGGTCTACATCATGTTCATCCCGGGGCTCGGCTTCGTCTCCGCCATCATCGAGACGTTCACCGGGCGCCGCATCTTCGGCTACCCGGCGATGGTGCTGTCGCTCTTCCTGACCGGCTTCGTCGCGTTCGGGCTCTGGGTCCACCACATGTTCGCGACCGCGGTCCCGCAGCTCGGCCAGAGCTTCTTCACGGCCGCGAGCGTGCTGATCGCGATCCCGACGGGGACGCAGATCTTCTGCTGGATCGCGACGATCTGGGCCGGCCGGCCGCGCTACACGACGCCGATGCTGTTCGCGCTCGGCTTCATCGTCGTCTTCGTGATCGGCGGGCTCACGGGTGTGATGGTCGCCTCGGTGCCCTTCGACCTCCAGGTGCACGACACCTACTTCGTGGTGGCGCACTTCCACTACGTGATCCTGGGCGGCGTCGTCTTCCCGCTCTTCGGCGCGCTGTACTACTGGTTCCCGAAGATGACCGGGCGCATGCTCGGCGAGACGCTCGGGAAGTGGCACTTCTGGCTGTTCTTCGCCGGGGTGAACCTGACCTTCTTCCCGATGCACATCCTCGGGCTCGACGGGATGCCGCGGCGCGTCTACACCTACCTCCCCGAGACCGGGTGGGGCGACCTCAACCTGCTGGCGAGCGTCGGCGCGACGGTGATCGCGACGAGTGTCGTCGTCTTCCTGCTCAACGTCGCGCTGAGCGTCCGCGGCGGCGCGCTCGCCGGCGCCGACCCGTGGGGCGCGCCGTCGCTCGAGTGGGCCGCCGCCTCGCCGCCGGAGCCGTGGAACTTCCGCCACGTCCCGGTGGTCGAGGGGCGCACGCCCCTCTGGGACTCCGTGGGCGACCTCCCCGTGGCCGAGGGGCTGCGTACCGACCGGCGCGAGGTGCTCGTCACCACCGCGCTCGACGCCCTCCCCGACAACCGCTACGAGCACCCGGCCGAGTCGATCTGGCCGCTCGTCATGGCGACGGCGGTCGCGGTGACGTTCATCGGCGCCATCTACACGCCGTGGGCGTACGTCGTCGGCTTCGGCGTCGGCTGCGTCGCCTTCGCGGGCTGGGCCTGGCCACGCGGGGACGACGTCGACCCCGAGAAGCTGGTGACGCGCGGGCGGCTCCCGTCGGCGAGGGGCGCGCCGCGGCCGGAGCGCGAGCCGGCGCCCGCCGGCGCCGGCGCGAGCGCCCGCGCCGC
>JBJMNL010000257.1:0-29242 GCA_045804285.1 Gemmatimonadaceae bacterium | reverse complement strand
TATCTGATCGATGCGGTACAGCGGAACGTTGAGCCGATCCCCTCCTTCGTACTCGATGACGGCGACTTCGACTGTGTTCTCGCGGACGAACATCTTCTCCATGCCGCGGTAGATGCCGACGCCGTGCTCGAGGTGGACGACGTAGTCGCCGGGCTTCAGCGCGGTGATCGTCTCGAGCGCGGTGCCGGTGCCGTAGCGGCGCGCGCGACGGATGCGCCGCTCGCGGCGGAAGATCTCGTGGTCGGTGAGGACGCGCAGGCCGTCGTCGCCGGCGGCCGGCGGGACGATGAAGCCCCCGTCGAGGACGCCGATGGCGAGCGTCACCGGCGCCGCCGCGCCGGCGCCGTCCTCGTCGAGCAGCTCCTCGAGCCGCTCCGCCTGTCCGGCGTTGTCGCAGAGGATGAGCGTGGGGCGGCCGTCGCGCACGAGGCGGCGCAGGCGCTTGATGTCGCGGTCCACCGGCTCCGGGGCGCGGAGCGGGAAGACGAGGTCGGGCGTGGGCGACGGATCCCCGGACACGCCCGCCGGGACGATCTGCACGGTGCCGAAGCGGGCGAGCGCGGCGGCCACGGCCTCTGGGGACTGGTACAGCTCGTCGCGGCCCGGCGTGTCCTCGCCGCGGCGGCGCGCGAGCTCCACGTGGTGACGCGCCTCGTCCCAGGTGCGCCGCAGCTCGGGATCGACGTGCGCGCCCTGCGGGTAGACGAGGACCGCGTCGGGGGGCCAGAGGTCGGGAAGCGTCACGCGGTCGAACTCGCCGGAGACGTCGTCGGCCACCTGGCCGTCCACCGGGAGCACGAGGGCGAGGTCGGCGTCGCGCGTGGAGCGCTGCGTCAGCAGGTCGAAGTGGCGCAGCTCCACGACCTCGTCGCCCCAGAACTCGAGACGCACGGGCGCCGCCATGCCGAAGCTGTAGACGTCGAAGATCCCGCCGCGCACCGAGAACTGCGCGACGTCCTCGACCATCGGCACGCGCTCGAAGCCGATCGACTCGAGGTGGGCGGCGAGCTCCTCGGGGCGGCGGACGTCGCCCTTGCGCAGCTCGAGACGGGCCCCCTGCACCGCGCGCGGGAGGCGGGTGCGCTCGAGCACGGCCCGCGCGGTGGTGAGGAGGACGCGCACGCCGCCGCGCCCGATGCGCTCGAGCGTCTCGACGCGCTCGCCGGCCACCTCGGCGTGCGGCTCGGCCTCGCCGAATCCCTCGCGCGGCGGGTAGAGCGCGACGGGGGACGCCGCGCTCGGCGCGGCGCCGGGCGCGACGCCGTTCCCGCCGGGGCCACCGGGCGACGGCTCGTCGACGAGCGACTCGAGATCGGCGAGCCACCGCTCGGCGTCAGGGAGCGAGTCGGTGAGCACGACGAAGAAGCGACCGGGCAGGCGGCGGGCGAGCGCGGCGAGGGCGACGGCGTCGCTCGACCCCGGCAGGCCGCCGACGCGCAGGCGCCCACCGGGCTCGGGGAGGGTGTTGAGCAGTCGCGCGAAGGCGGGGAGTCGCTCGACGGCGTCGAGCAGCGTGGGAAGCGCCATGGCGGGCCCCGTCAGGCGGCGGCGCGGGCGCGCGCGCCGCTCGCGGCCGGCCCGCGTCCGCCGCCGCCGGCGCGCGTCAGCGCCGTCTCGGCGAGGAGCAGCAGGAGCGCCGCCACGAGAAGCGGCACCGTCAGTGGCCGCCTCGTGGACGACGCGAACACCGCGGACGGCCATGCCGCCGCGTCATCGACCGCGCGTACGCCGCGCGCGCGCACGCGCGACGCGAGCTCCCCCTTCGTCAACCGTCGCAACACCGATTCGTCCGCCTCCACGTTCACCACGAGCGCGCCGGTGCGCTCGCCGCCATGCAGGAGAAAGTAAACACCCGGGCGGTCCGGCGCCGTCAACTGCGCGCCGTCGAGCGGCACGCGCGGGGCGTCGGCGGCGTCGCCGCGGAGTGCGTCCACCCCGGCCGGCCGCGACACGCGCGCGCCAGGCGTGGCGGAGACGACGGGCCCCGCCGAGCCGCCGAGCCGCTGGGCGACGAGCTCCGCGACGAGCGGGACGAAGGCCGCGCGAATGGGGAGCGTCGTGGCGGACGGGTCGAGCGGGGAGGCGACGATCGCGTACCCCGGGCCGGCGACTATGAACGGCTCCCCGCCGGCGACGGCGAGGGTGTCGGCGGTCCCGACGCCTCCCTGGGGCACGAGCGCGTAGCGGAGCGCGGCGAGGGCGCCCTCGAGCGGCGTGGCGAGGGCGGCGGTGGCGCGCACCGGCCCTTCGCCGCGCCGCGCGGCGCCGAATCGCCAGGGGACGCCGGCGCGCTCGAGGGCGCGGTTCGCCGCGCCGACGCGCACCGGATCGAGCGGCGCCACGATGAGCGCGGGGAGCCGGCTCAGGTTCTCGGCGGAGACGACGGAGACGACGTCGCCCCCCGCGGCGGCCCGCGCCCGGCCGCTCTCGACGAGCGCGTCGGTCGCCGTCCGGACGAAGGGGCCCGTCGCGGGATCGACGGCCAGCGCCGGCGCCGGCCCGACCCAGAGCGCGAACCAGCGCACGTCGTCGCCGCGCAGCTCGTCGGGCTCGAGCTCGACCGTCCCCGCCACCCACCCGCGCTCCGGGGGAGCGGCCTGCACCGAGACGTCGGCGCCGCCCGGCGCCGCGCCGGCGGTGCCGCGGGCGAGGGTGCGGCCGCCGAGGGTGACCCGGTACGCCGCCGAGTCGGCCGGCACGAGGAGACGCGCGGCCACCGCGCCGCGCGGCGTCCAGCGCGCCGGCCGCGCCTCCGCGGCCAGCACCGCGCGGTTGGCGGGGGCGGTCGTGGCGGGAGCGAAGAGCACGGCGCGGGCGTCGCCGAGCTGCACCGGCCGCCGCCAGCTGGTCGCCTGCGCGTCGGTGACGATCGCCACCTGCCGCTCGGCGAGACCCGCGGAGCGTACGAGGCTCGCCGCGCGCAGCGTGGCGGCGCCGAGGTCGCCGGCGCCGGCGAGCGGCGTCACCCGGTCGACCGCGGCCGCGATGGCGGCGGGGGAGCCGCCGCTCACGCGGCCGTCCGCGGTCAGCAGCCAGAGGCGGTCGGCCGACGACGCCGCGGTGGCCGCGTCGCGCGCCGCGCGCTTGAGCCGGTCGAGCACCGGCGCGCCGTCCACGACCGCCGACGTGCTGAGGGAGTTGTCGAGGACGATCGCGAGCGCGGTGGGGGCGTGCCCGGTGCCGACGACGCTCGCCACCGGGCGCGCCGCGGCCGCGGCGACGCAGAGCACCGCGAGCACGCGGAGCAGCATGAGGAGCAGGTTGCGCAGCCGCAGCTTGCGGCTGTGCTCCTGCTCGGCGCGCGCCAGGTAGCGCACCGAGGGAAGCTCGACGCGCACCCCCGTGCGGCGGCGCATGAGGTGGATGAGCAGCGGCACCGCGGCCGCCGCCGCGAGCATCAGGTAGAGCGGAGAGAGGAAGCTCACGCCGGTCCTCGTCGGGCGAGATGTCGGGAGTCAGCGTCGCCGCGCGCCGCGGCCGGGTCGCCGGTCACCGCCGCCCCTCGCGCGCGGCGAACGCGCGGCGCAGCGGGACGCCGAAGGGCGTGTCCGTCATGAACAGCTCGTACCCCGCGCCGGCGGCGGCGAGCACCGCGCGCCACTCGGCGATCGCCTCCTCGACCGTGGCGCGGTAGGCGTCGCGGACGTCGGACACCGCCGCCGGCACCTCGAGCCCGCTCTCCGGGTCCACGAACAGCGCGTCGCCGGCGAGCGCCAGCTCGCGCTCGGACGGGTCCATGATGTGAAGCACGGTGACGTCGTGCCCCGCGGCGCGAAGGGCGCGCACCGCGCGGTCGACGGCGGGGACGTCCATGAGGAGGTCCGAGATGAGGATGACGAGCCCGGGGCGCCGGTTGAGGCGCGCCGCGCGCTCGAGCCCCGCGGCCGCGTCGGACGCCGTACCCGCGCCGGCATCGTCGAAGGCGGCGACGAGCCGTCGCCACTGGCCGCCGCGCGCCCGCGGCGGGATCGCGGTGCGGACGCGGTCGTCGTAGCGCACGAGCCCCACGGCGTCGCGCTGCCGGAGGAGCAGCAGCGCGACCGCCGCCGCGAGGCGCTCTGCGTAGGCGAGCTTGGTGAGCCGCGTCGCCGGCGCGCCGCTCCACGCCATCGACCGGCTGACGTCGACCACGAGATTGGCGCGAAGGTTGGTCTCCTCCTCGAACTGCTTGACGACCCAGCGGTCGGCGCGCGCGGCGATCTTCCAGTCGATGTAGCGCAGGTCGTCGCCCGGCAGATACGGCCGGTACTCGGCGAACTCCACCGAGAATCCCTTGCGGGGCGAGCGGTGCAGCCCCGAGATGAAGCCGTCGACGACCCAGCGGGCGACGATCTCGATGTGGCCGAGCGCGGCGAGGCTGGCCGGGTCGAAGAGGTCGGCGCGTGAGGCGTTGGCGATGTCGGCCATGGGGTTCCGCTCTGGTGATCCGCGTGCGCGCGGCGACGGCGGGCCGCGGTCGGACGCGTGGCGATCCCTACATCATACTTGTGCGCACCCCGCTTCCGGGACCGGGCGGCGCTGTCCACGGGCGGCGTGTGTCAGCCCGTCTCCGGCCGCGGACAGGGGCGGGGCGCGAGGACGCGTAGACACATCGAAGCTGTTGTGATTAAACAACTTGGCGAAGCGGGCTGGTCGGCATGCGGCGTGCGCCGGGGGGAGCGCGGGCCGCAGTCTCCCTCACTCCTTCGGGAACCCACCATGACCGCAGCCGCCCGACGATCGATCCCATTCGCCGCCGCCCTCGCCTTCCCCCTCGTCCTCGGCTGCGCGAACACGACCTACTCGCTTCCGCCCGGCGACGAGGGGACCACCGTGACGCGCGACGACGGCGAGTACGACCCGCCGTCCGACGCCGTCGACGACGCGGCGTACGCCGCCCACCGCGGTCGCAGCGACGCGCCCGACGTGCGCGTCTGGCTCGCCGGCGGCAATGACGTCTATCGGTGGGGCGACCGCGTGCGCGTCCACTTTCGTGTGCGCGACGACGCCTACGTCACCATCGTGCGGGTGGACACCGACGGCGAGCTGCGCGTGCTCTACCCGAGCGGGCCGCACGCGACGCGCCGGGTGAGCGGCGGGCGTCGCTACCGCGTACCGGGGCACGTCGGCGACGAGACGTTCGCGATCGACGACCCGACCGGGGTCGGCTACGTGTTCGCCATCAGCTCGTACGAGCCGTTCGACTACTCCGCGCTCGCCGGCCGTGGAGGCTGGGACTACCACGCCGTCGGGCGGCGCGTGCGCGGCGACCCGTACGTGGCCGTGCGCCGCCTCGCCGACGAGATCGCGTACGACGACCGCACCGGCTACGCCACGGCGTACGCGGAGTACTACGTGGGGCGGCGCGTGGAGTACCCGCGCTACGCCTGCTACGACTGTCACAGCGCGGGCAGCTACCCGGTGTACGACCCGTACGGCCGGCACGGGCACCGGGTGATCGTGTACGACGATCCGTACTACTACCCCTATCGCTACTACCCGGGGACGCGCGTCGTCTACGCGCCGCGCTCGCGCTACGAGTTCAAGCGGCCGGCCGGACGCGGCGCGGCCGGCGCCGACGCTCCCTCGACCGTCGTCGAGCACCGCCGCCGCGCCGAGGACGCCGACCTCCGCCGGCCCGGCTCGCCGGCGGGAGACCCGAACACCAGCGGCCGACGGCCGTCCGACGGCGGTTCCGGCGCCGGCGCGACGCGCCCGGGGGACGAGGTGCCGGCGAACGGAGGCGGCCGCCGCGGTCGGGACGACGCGTCGGCGAGCGCGCCAGCGGCTCCGCCCCGCCCCGGGCTCGGCACGCCGCGCCGCGATCCCGCGCCCGGCCAGGGAGGTACCGGTTCGCCGGCGCCCGCCCCCGGTGGCGGCGGCGACGACGACGAGCACCCCGGGCAGGGGCACGGACGTGGGCCCCGCCGCGATCCGCCGGGCCACTCCGGCGGCGACGGAGGTGGCCATGGCAATGGCGACGGCGGCGTTGGCGACGGCTGGGGGAGCGGCAGTGGCCCTGGGAACGGCGTCGGCCGCCGCGACGACCGCCGCGGCGAGCCGCGCTCCGAGCCGCCCGCATCGGTCGGGCGTGCCGAGCCTCAGCGCGCCGAGCCTCAGCGCGCCGAGCCCAAGCTCGAGCGGCGCGATGACCGCCGGAGCGAGCCGAAGCCCGAGGCGCCGCGCGAGGGCGACGGCCGGAGTGCCGAGGGCAAGGGAACCGTGACGCGCCGACGAGTGCCCTGATCGGCGCGAGGATCGGGTCGGGGGGGCCCGGCGCGGTGCAGTCGGCCGCGCCGGGCCGCTATATTGATGGGTTGCCGGCGAGACGCACCGCGCGCGACGCGGGCTGGAGAGCCGTCACCGCGCGCCCCGGCACCCGACCCCCGACACCCGGCACCGCCTTGAATCTCGACCACATCCGCAACTTCTGCATCGTCGCCCACATCGACCACGGGAAGTCCACGCTGGCCGACCGTCTCATCGAGGAGACGGGGATGCTGCAGAAGCGCGAAATGAAGGCCCAGGTGCTCGACACGCTCGACCTCGAGCGCGAGCGCGGCATCACGATCAAGCTCAACGCCGTCCGGATGAGCTACACGGCGCGGAGCGGCGAGACGTACGAGCTGAACCTGATCGACACGCCCGGCCACGTGGACTTCACGTACGAGGTGTCGCGCTCGCTCGCCGCGTGCGAGGGGGCGATCCTCGTCGTCGACGCGTCGCAGGGGATCCAGGCGCAGACGCTCTCGAACCTCTTTCTCGCGATGGACGCGGGGCTCGAGATCATCCCGATCCTGAACAAGATCGACCTGCCCGGCGCGGAGCCGGACCGGCGCGCCGCCGAGGTGGCCGACCTGCTCGGCGTGGACCCCGAGGGCATCCTCCGCGTGAGCGCGAAGGCGGGCATCGGGATCCGCGAGCTGCTGGAGGAGGTCGTGCGCAAGGTGCCGTCGCCGCGGGGCAACGCCGACGCGCCGCTCCGCGCGCTGATCTACGACTCGTACTACGACAGGTACCGCGGCGCGATCCCGAGCGTCCGCGTCGTGGACGGCGTCCTGAAGCCGGGGATGAAGATCACCTTCGGCTCGAACGACGAGCAGTACGAGGTGAGCGAGGTCGGTTACAACCAGCTCCGGCAGGTGCCGACCGACCGGCTCGGGCCGGGCGAGGTGGGCTACGTGGTGGCGAGCGTGCGTCACGTGAAGGAGACACGCGCGGGTGACACCATCTTCGACGCGAACGACCGCGCCCTGGAGCCGTTGCCCGGCTACCAGGACGTGCGCTCGTTCGTCTTCGCCGGCATCTACCCCACGGACACGACGCAGTACGAGACGCTGCGCGACGCCCTGGAGAAGCTGCAGCTCAACGACGCCTCGCTCAACTACGAGCCCGAGACGTCCACGGCGCTCGGCTTCGGCTTCCGCTGCGGGTTCCTCGGGCTGCTCCACATGGAGGTCGTGCAGGAGCGGCTCGAGCGCGAGTACGACCTCGACCTCGTCACGACGGTGCCGAGCGTCGAGTACAAGGTGTACAGGACCGACGGGACGATGGAGCTGATCGAGAACCCGTCGCTCATGCCCCACTCGTCGGTCGTGGACTACGTCGAGGAGCCGTACGTCAAGGCGCGCATCATGGCGCCGAGCGAGTACATCGGGCCGATCATGACGCTCGGCACCGAGCGGCGCGGCGTCTACAAGAACATGACGTACCTGGACCAGTCGCGCGTCGAGTTCGACTGGGAGTTCCCCCTCGCCGAGATCATCCTCGACTTCTTCGACCGCCTGAAGACGGTGAGCCGCGGCTACGCGTCGCTCGACTACGAGATGCTCGAGTACCGGCGGAGCGACCTCGTGCGGCTCGACATGCTGATCAACGGCGACCCGATCGACGCGTTCTCCGTCATCATCCACGAGGACAAGGCGTACGACTGGGGGCGCAAGATCGCCGACAAGCTCAAGGAGCTGATCCCGCGCCAGCTCTTCGAGGTGGCGATCCAGGCGGCGATCGGCCAGAAGGTGATCGCCCGCACGACGGTGAAGCCGCTGCGCAAGGACGTGCTCGCGAAGTGCTACGGCGGCGACATCACGCGCAAGCGCAAGCTCCTCGAGAAGCAGAAGGAGGGGAAGAAGCGCATGAAGCAGGTGGGCGCGGTGGAGATCCCGCAGGAGGCGTTCCTGGCGGTGCTGCAGGTCGAATGACGGGACCAGCCGTCCGTCACGCTCGACGCTCCGCGCTCCACGCTCGCCGTCTCCCGTGGACTGGCCGAGCGTGGAGCGTGGGGCGTTGAGGGGGCCGCGGAGCGGGATGTCCTCCCTCGTCGTCCAGACCTCCTTCCTCGGCGACACCGTCCTCACCACCCCGCTCGTCAGCCGTCTCGCCGAGTCGGGGCCGGTGGACGTGCTGGCGACGCGGGGCTCGGCGGCGCTGCTGGCGAACCATCCGGCGATCCGCGAGGTGCTGGTCTACGACAAGCGCGGGGCGGACCGGGGGGTCGCCGGCTTCGCGCGCCTCGCGGTCCGCCTGCGCGGGCGACGCTACGACGCGGCGTACCTGGCCCAGGGGTCGGTGCGCAGCGCCGCGCTGGCGCTCGCCGCGGGCGTCCCGCGCCGCGTCGGCTTCGACACCTCCGCCGGCCGGCGGATGTACACGGCGCTCGTTCCCTATCACGTCGAGCTCCACCACGCGGCGCGGCTCCTCGCGCTGAGCGGCGCCGACGGGGACGAGCTGCGCGACGTGCCGCCGCCGCGACTCTATCCGGGGGACGGGGAGCGGGCCGCGGTGGACGCGCTGCTCCGCGCCGCGGGGCACGACGGGGAGCCGATCGTCGCCCTGGCGCCGGGCAGCGTGTGGGCGACCAAGCGGTGGCCGTATTACGACCAGCTCGCGCGGCTCCTGACCGCGCGCGGCGCGCGTCTGGCCGTGGTGGGGGGCGAGGAGGACCGCCCGCTCGCCGAGGCGATCGCCGCCGCCGCCGGCCCGGGCCACGCCCCGATCGACGCCGTCGGCAAGCTCTCGCTCCTCGCCTCGGCGGAGCTCATCGGGCGCGCGGCGGCGATCGTCACCAACGACTCGGCCCCGCAGCACCTCGCCTCCGCCATGGGCACGCCGACGGTGACGATCTTCGGTCCCACCGTGCCCGAATTCGGCTTCGGCCCTCTCGCGCCGCGCCGCGCCACGCTCGGACGCGACGCCCTCGACTGCCGCCCCTGCGACCGCCACGGTCCACGAAAATGCCCCCTGGGGCACTGGCGGTGCATGCGGGAGCTCGGCGCGCCCGCGGTCGCCGAGTCGGTGGAGCGGCTGCTGGCGCGCTGACCGCGGGGGCCGTACCCCGAGCCCGGAGGAGGGCCCCCTGGTCCCCCCCTGCCCCCTGGCCCGGCTCGTTATCTTCCCCCCCATGCCCGATACCACCAATCGCACCCGCTACATCGTCGGCGTCGACCTCGGCGGCACGAACATCGTCTGCGGCGCGATGCCGGAGGACGGGAGCCGCGAGATCGCCGTCCGCTCGCAGCCGACCTACGCCGAGCAGGGAGTCGAGACGGTCATCGACCGGATCGTGCAGATGATCGAGGACGTCATCTCCGTGACGTGCGCCGAGACCGGCGCGCACCGGTCGGACTTCCTCGGCGTCGGGATCGGCGCGCCCGGGCCGCTCGATCGCGAGCGGGGGATCGTCATCGTCGCCCCGAACCTCGGCTGGCGCGACTTCCCGCTGCGCGACCGCGTGGCGGAGCGCATCGGGCTGCCGGCGACGCTCGACAACGACGCCAACTGCGCGACGATGGGCGAGTGGTGGGTCGGCGCGGCGCGCGGCGGACGCAACGTGGTCGGGCTGACGATCGGCACGGGGATCGGCGGTGGGCTGATCCTCGAGGGGCGCCTCTATCACGGCGCGTCCGACGTCGCCGGGGAGATCGGACACACGACGATCGACTCGACCGGGCGCCGGTGCAAGTGCGGCAACTACGGCTGCCTCGAGGCCTATGCGTCGGGCCCCGCGATCGCCGAGCGGGCGCGCGAGGCGCTCGCCGGCGACGGCGACTCGATCCTGCCGGGGATGGTCAACGGGCGGATCGAGCGCATCACCGCGCAGACCGTGTACGACGCCGCGCGCGAGGGGGACCTCACGGCGCGCGAGGTCGTGCGCGACACGGCACGCTTCCTCGGCGCCGGGATCGCGAACCTGCTGAACATCTTCAACCCCGACGTCGTCGTCATCGCCGGCGGTGTGACGCAGGCGGGCGCGACGCTGTTCGAGCCGCTGCGCGCCGAGGTGCGTCGCCGCGCCTTCAAGCCGGCGGTGGACGCCTGCCGCATCGTGCCCGGCTCCCTTCCCGGCTCGGCCGGCGTCGTCGGCGCCGTGGCGACGTTCAAGCAGCAGCACGTCGGCGCGGTGTGAGGCAGGCGGGACGCGGGCAGCCGCCCGGCGGCGGCGGCGAGCGGCCGGGCGCGGGGGGGCCCCCCCACCGGGAAGGTAGCACCGCCCCGGAATCGGGCGTCACCGAACTCCCGCGCCCGGCATCCCCCGCGCCGCGCCCCGAGCGCCGCCGCAAGCGCCTCGGCGTCATCGGCACGTTCGTGTGGGACGTGATCTACGGACGCGACCCGCGCGACCTGCCCGTAGAGGAGTGGGGGGGGATCACGTACGCGCTCGCCGCGCTCGACGCCGCGCTGCCGGACGACTGGGAGATCGTGCCGATCATGAAGGTCGGCTCCGACCTCGCCGGCCGGGCGCGGGAGTTCCTGGCGCCGATGCGGCGCCTCGCCCCCGACGCGTCGCTGGTGGAGGTGCCCTACCCGAACCAGCGCGTGGAGCTGCGCTACCAGAGCGACGAGCGGCGGAGCGAGGTGCTGAGCGGGGGGGTGCCCGGGTGGAGCTGGCTCGGGCTCAAGCCGCTGATCGCGAACCTCGACGCCCTCTACGTCAACTTCCTGAGCGGCTGGGAGCTCGACCTCGAGACGGCGCAGCTCCTGCGGCAGCACTTCCGGGGGCCGATCTACTGCGACCTGCACATGCTCGTCATGGCGGTCCAGCCTTCGGGGCTGCGGACGCCGCGGCCGCTGCCGAACGCGGCCGAGTGGTGCCGCTGCTTCGACCTCCTGCAGGTGAACGAGGACGAGCTGGCCACCATGGCCCCGGACCCCCTGGCGCTCGCCGCGACGGCGCTCGGCGCCGGCGTCCGCGCGCTCAACGTGACCCTCGGCTCGCGGGGCGCCGTCTACTTCGCGGCACCCGGCTTCGAGCGCCTCGCCGACCTGGCGAAGCCCGCGCCGCTCGGCCTCTCGCTCGGACCGATCCGGACCGAGCGCGTACCGGCGGCCGTGCCGCGGCTGGCCGGCCCGGGCGACCCGACCGGGTGCGGCGACGTCTGGGGGGCGACCTATTACTCGCGGCTGGTGGCCGGTGATAACTTGGGCGACGCGATGCGTGCCGCCCACGCGGCCGCCGCCCGCAACGTCGAGCACCGGGGGGCGACCGGGCTGGCCAACCATCTCCGCGGAGAGCTGAGCCTCACGTGACCACCGTCATCACCGTCCCGCCCTCGCTCGACGACCAGTCGTTCGAGCAGATGCTCGAGCAGCTCGCCCCGCTCGCGCCCGAGCAGAAGATCCTCGTCGACGCCCGCCACGCCCGGTGGGCGTCGCCGTTCGGGCTGACGGCGCTCCTCACGCTCGCCCAGACGCGCGCCGAGCGCCCGACGTTCGCGCCCCCGGAGGCGGAGGACACCGTCTCGTACTGGGCGCGCACGGGCTTCTTCCGCCACGCCGAGGAGCTGTACGACTTCACGAGGGGCGCGCCCCGGACGCGCGGCGCGGGCGAGTCGAGCGTGCTGCTGGAGATCACGCCGGTGCGGAAGAGCGGCGACGTCCACGACGTCGTCGAGCGCATCCAGCAGAAGTCGAGCAACATCCTCCAGGGGGAGCTCAACCTCGACCCGCGGGCGACGATGGGCTTCTCGATGACGCTCTCCGAGGCCTGCCAGAACATCGTGGAGCACGCCGGGAGCGGCGGGTGGGTGGCCGTCCAGGCGTACCGCTGGCAGAAGCGGCTCGGCCGGCGCGTCGTCGTGATCGCGGTCTGCGACGCCGGCGTCGGGTTCCGCAAGTCGCTGGAGAGCGCCCATCTCGCCGCCGGCCAGCGCCTCAGCGACCGCTGGGACGACGCGATGGCGCTCGAGGAAGCGGTGATCCGCGGCGTCAGCCGCTTCAAATACCGCGACGCCGGCCGTGGCCAGGGCCTTGCGGGGATTCGCCGGTACGTCGGCAAGTGGGAGAGCAAGTTGAGCGTGCGCAGCGGGACGGCACGGATCGCGATCGTGCCGTCCTGGGACGACTCGGACGTCCCCCTGCGCGAGAAGCTTCCTCCCTTTCCCGGAGCCCAGATGCAGATCACGATCCCGGAGCGCGTCACCGTTGGAGCAGCCGCGCCGGAACGTGCGGCGGCCGCCCGCTGACCGAGTAGTCGCGCCGTGATCAACCACATCGACGTCAGCACCGTGCTCCGCCGCACCGTGTGCGACCTCTACTCGAATCTCGTCACCCGCCCCACCGGGGCGGCGGTGCGCACCGAGATCGAGCTCCAGCTCGCCGCCGCCGGCCGCCGGACGCTGACGGTCATCGACTTCTCCAACGTCAACCTGCTCGACTTCTCCTGCGCCGACGAGATCGTCGCCAAGCTCCTCCTCCGGTACGGGGCGAAGCCGGCGGCGGGCGAGGGTGACGCGCGCGGGCGCGAGCCGGTGCTGCCGCACGAGGGCTACTTCCTCTTTCGCGGCCTCCACGACGCGCACCTCGACGCGATCGAGGCGGTGCTGGAGCGCCACGGCCTCGCCCTCGTGGCCGAGGGTGCCGCCGGCCCGCTGCTCGTCGGAGCGGTGGACGAGGGGGAGCGCCGGGCCTGGGAGGCGATGAGCCGCCTCGGCGCCGCGGCCGCCGAGGACCTGGCGCGCGTCACCGGCCAGTCCGTGCGGGACGCCGAGGCCCTGCTCGAGGCGCTCTGCCGCCGCCGGCTGCTCATGCGGCTCGACGAGAGCTACGTGGCGGTGGCGGTGGTGGCCGGCCGGCGGGCGGTGGTGCGCGGCGGCGACGGAAGCGAGCCCGGCGGCAGCCACGACGGTGCCATGGGAGGCGAGGCACGGTGACGTCCCCTCCACCGTCGCGGGGGGGCGGCGGCCGGCCCGGCAGCGGCTACAGCCCTCCCCTCCAGGTGATCCGCTTCGTCGCCACCCGGGCCGGCGACCCGCAGCGCGGACCGGAGGTCCGCATGCGCCGGGACGAGGCATCGATCAGATTGCTGATCGACGGCGAGATCGTCTGGGTATACGGGCCGCGCCGCAACGAGCTGGCGACGCTCCACGTCGACGACGACGTCCCGCGCGGCGGCGTCGTGGTGCGCGACATCGCCGGCGTCGCCCCGACCGAGATCGTCCGCGTCGTCAAGGCGAACACCGACAAGCCACGCGTGGATCGCTTCTTCGCGTAGGCCGCTCGCGCACGACCGCGCGGGAGTCGGGAACGGGAAGTGAAGTTGGCGGTTGGCGGTCGCTGCGTCCTGCTCCACGGGGGCTCGCGAAGACCGTGACCCGAGCGCTCGCGACCGAACGCCGCCCGCTTTCGCGGACTCCCCGCCCCGGCTCCCGGCGCCCGCACAGCCGTCCCTCAGACACGCTCCCGCCCTTCCGCCCATGCCCGTGAAGACCCGCTCACAGTCGCTCGCGACCGTCGCCGTCCATGGCGGGATCGCGCACACCGGCGCCGACACGCCGGTGGCGCAGCCGCTCCATCAGTCGGTCAACTACACGCAGGAGTTCGGCACCGGCGAGGGGCTGCGCTACACGCGCTACGGCAACTCGCCGAACGCCGAGGTCGTGCAGCGGCGGCTCGCCCTGCTCGAAGGGGCGGAGAGCGCGCTCGCGCTGGCCAGCGGCATGGGGGCGACGGCGTGCGCGATGCTCGCGCTGCTCCGGCCGGGCGACCACCTGCTCTCGAGCTCCTGGATCTACGGCGGGACGCACCGCCTCTTCACCCAGGAGCTGTCGGCGATGGGGATCCACGTCACCCTCGTGGACCCGATGGAGTCGCGCACCTGGCGCAAGCGGCTGCGCAAGGAGACGCGCGCCATCTTCGTCGAGAGCCCGGTGAACCCCACCTGCCGGGTGCTGGACATGCGCCCGATCAGCCTCCTGGCGAAGGAGGAGGGGCTGGCGCTCGTCGTCGACTCCACCTTCGCCAGCCCGGTGAACTTCCGCCCGCTCGAGCACGGCGCGGACGTCGTGATCCACTCGACGACGAAGTTCCTCAACGGCCACCACGACGTCCTCGGCGGCGCGGTGATGGGGACCGCGTCGTACGTCGAGGAGGTGCGGCAGAAGATGATGGTGTGGGGGCAGGCCCCCGACCCCTTCGCCTGCTGGCTGCTCGAGCGCGGCATGAAGACGCTCGACGTGCGCGTGCGCCGGGCCAACGAGAACGCGGCCCGCGTCGCCGAGTGGTGCGAGGCGCGCACGGACATCGCCGCCGTCCACTACCCCGGCCTGCCGAGCCACCCGGACCACGAGGTCGCGACGGAGGTGCTCGACGGCTTCGGGGCGATGCTCGCGATCGAGCTCGCCGGCGGGGGCAAGGCGGCCGACCGCTTCCTGCGCCGACTCCGGCTGATCACCCACGCCCCGAGCCTGGGCGGCGTGGACAGTCTGGTGAGCGAGCCGCGCTACACCTCGCACGCCCACATGTCGCCGGAGGAGCGCGCGGCGATCGGGATCCCCGACGGCTTCGTGCGCATGAGCGTCGGCATCGAGGACGCGGACGACATCATCGCGGACCTGGAGCAGGCGCTGAAGTGAGCCCGGAGGCGGCGAGGGCGGCGGGCCGGGCGGCGGGCGGCGGGAGCGGCGCGGAGGCGACGTCCCCGGCGCCCGTGCGCCCCGGCGGGCCGGAGCCGGCACCGGCCGCGGGCGGCGCGCCGCCCGCGCCGGAGGGCGAGGAGCGGCGTCGCGCCGACCGGCGGGCCGCCGGCCGCCTCGCCGAACTCTCACTCCCCGAGTTCCGCCGCATCGTCGTCACCTCGTTCCTCTTCGTCGTCGTCGTCGCGCTCTTCCTGTGGATGGTGCGCGGCGTGCTCATCGCGGCCATCCTCGGCGTGGTCATCGCCGTGTACCTGCGGCCCCTCTACGAGCGGGTGCGCCGGGCGGTGCGCTCCCCGGCGCTGGCGGCGCTGCTCACGCTCGCCGTCGTTCTCCTGCCGGTCCTGGGGACGCTGGTCTACTCGTACCTCGAGCTCGTCGGCGTGGCGCGCTTTCTGGCGGCGCACGACGCGGAGGTGACGGCGCGCATCGACGAGGCGCTGCGCCGGGTGGTGTTCCTCGGGCGCGCGAGCACCTCGGACGCGGTCGGGCGATGGGTGATGGCGGCGTCGGCGTACGGCGCCGCGATCCCCGGGCTCCTCCGCCGCGCCCTCGGACGCATCTCGGTGGCGACGACGATCTTCCTCTTCACCTCCTTCTACATCTTCACCGACGCCGGCCGGGTCGTCGCCTACGTGCGCGGCAAGATCCCGCCGCGCTACGCGGACCTCGCGGCCGCCATCGAGACCAACGTCCGCGGCGTGCTCTACGGGGCGATCTACGCGACGCTCCTCACGCAGGCGCTCAAGTCGGCGGTCATCTTCGCCCTCAACGAGACGTTCGGGGTGCCGCTCGCCGGCGTCCTCGCCGTGCTCTCCTTCGTCATCGGCTTCTTCCCGATCGTCGGCTCGTGGAGCGTCTATCTCCCCGTCGCCGCCTGGCTGCTCGTCTTCCGCGACGCCCCGCTCCAGGCGGGGCTGATGGTCGCGATCGGGGCGCTCGTCAACACCATTTTCATCTCGATGTACCTTCGCCCCAAGCTCGCGGCGGACCGGTCGCGCGTCCTGAACTTCTACTGGATGTTCGTCGGCCTCGTCACCGGCGTCTACACCTTCGGCCTCGCGGGCATCCTGCTCGGCCCGATCCTCATCGGCCTCCTCAAGGCCGTGGTCGACGCGGTGACGGCCTCGGCGAGCTGGCGCGCGCTCTCGCTCGACGGCGACCGCGCCGAGGCCGACGGCGCCGTGGGGCGGGGCGAGTGACGGGCGGCGTGACCCACCACGGCGCGAGGCGGCGCCAGCGATGATCCGATTCACCAACGTCATGAAGGAGTATCCACGCTCGGGCGTGGCCCTCAACAACGTCTCCTTCCACGTGCGGAAGGGGGAGTTCGTCTTTCTCACCGGGCCGAGCGGCGCCGGCAAGAGTACGATCCTCAAGCTCGTGTTCATGGAGGAGATGCCGACGCGCGGCGAGGTGCGTGTGAGCGGCATGAACTCGCACGAGGTCAGGCGAGCGGAGATCCCCATCCTGCGGCGCAAGCTCGGCATCGTCTTCCAGGACTTCCGGCTGCTCGAGGACCGCACGGCGGAGGCGAACGTCGCCTTCGCGCTCGAGGTCACGGGCGCCCCGCGGTCGTCGATCCCGGTCAAGGTCGCGTCGCTCCTCACGCGCGTCGGGCTCGCGTCGAAGGCGACGGCCTTCCCGCGCGAGCTCTCGGGGGGCGAGCAGCAGCGCGTCGCGATCGCCCGCGCCCTCGCCAACGACCCGTTCGTGCTCGTCGCCGACGAGCCGACGGGGAACCTCGACGAGCGCGCCACCCGCGGCGTCTTCCAGCTCCTGCGCGAGATCAACGCCGCGGGAACGGCGGTGCTCATGGCGACGCACGACCTCGACGTCATCCGGCGGTCGGACTACCGCTCGATCGAGATCAACCGCGGCCAGATCGTCTTCGACTCCGCCGCCGACGCCCACCGGCTGACGGAGGAGGCGCGATGAAGCTCGCCCTCCGCGAGGTGGCGATCGCCTTCCGCCGCGCGCCGCTGCTCAGCGTGCTGAGCGTGACGACGATCGCGTTCTCCCTGTTCGCCTTCGGCCTCTTCGGCCTCGTCGCGGTCAACATCCGTCACTCGCTGCGCCAGGTGGAGGAGCGGGTCGAGATTCGCGCCTTCGTCGCCGACGGGACGCCGGTCGAGACGGTGTCCAACGCGGTGCCGATCGTCGAGAAGTTCCCGGAGGTCGCCCACGTCGAGCTGGTGACGCAGCAGCAGGCGCTCGAGCGGGCGCGGCGCGAGATGGGGGAGTTCAGCGACGTCTTCGACGGCAGCTTTCTCCCCGCGTCGCTCGAGCTGCGCCTCAGGGACGGCCGGCGCGACCCGGCGACGGTGAAGCGCGTGGCCGAGCGCCTCGAGGCGTTCGACTTCGTGGACGACGTGCGCTACGGCGAGGAGTGGGTCGAGAAGCTCTACCGGCTGCGCAACGTCGCGACCGTCGCCGGCATCATCCTCGGTCTCGCCTTCGCCGCGGTGGCGGTGATCATCATCGGCGCCACGATCCGCATGGCGGTGCTCGCGCGCGGCCGCGAGATCTCGATCATGCGCCTCGTCGGCGCCACCGACGCCTTCGTTCGCCTCCCCTTCCTCATCGAGGGCTTCGTGAAGGGCGTCCTCGGCGGCGCGCTGGCCCTGCTCCTGACCTGGGCGGCGAGCGCGATGATCAGCCGCTACTTCATCCAGACGTCCTTCTTCGACACCCGCATCGCCCTCCTCGGCGTCCTCGGCGGCGCCCTCATCGGGCTGCTCGGCAGCGCGGTCTCGGTCGGAAGACACCTGCGAAAGGTATGATCCCCGGTATCAGCCGGGCGGTGCGAGCGCTGTGGGCCGCTCGTCCGCCCCTGTACGCGCTGGCGTGGCTGGTGGCGCTGGCGGCGCTCTCGTCGCGGCTCGGCGCTCAGGGGAGTCCGGCGGAGCGCATCCGGCAGCAGCGCGAGGAGCTCGAGCGCGTCCGGCAGGAACGCGAGGAGCTGCGCCGCCGGATGAGCGAGATTCAGGGGACGGTGCACGACCTGTCGGAGGAGGTGACGATCCTCGACCGCCAGGCCGAGGCGACCGCCCGCGTCGTCGCGTCGCTCGACCAGCAGCTCGGCTTCATCACCGAGGAGGTGGACAGCACGACGGCGAGCCTCGATCACGCGCAGGCGGAGCTCTACGGGAAGCGCACCGTGCTGCGCCGGCGTCTCGTGGAGATCTACAAGCGCGGCCCGCTCTACTCCTACGAGGCGCTGCTCTCGGCGCAGAGCTTCGGCGGGCTCGTGGCGCGCTACAAGTACCTGCACCTGCTCGCGCTCCGCGACCGCGCGCTGGTGAACCGGGTCGAGGAGCTGCGCGACCAGATCCGCGGCCAGCGGGAGACGCTCGTCCGGCTGCAGAGCGACATGACGCGGAACCGCGCCGAGAAGCAGGAGGAGGAGGAGCGGCTGCGGACGCTGGAGCAGCAGCGTCAGGCGAGCCTGCGACAGTCGCAATCCGAGGCGAGGCAGGTCCAGGCGCGGCTCGCGCAGATCGAGCGCAGCGAGGCGCGCCTCGCGTCGGTGATCTCCTCGTTCGAGGAGGCGCGCCGCCGCGCCGAGGCGCGGCGCAACGCGCCCGCGCCGGCGGCGAGCACGCTGACGACGTCCGACCTCGGCCGCCTGGCGTGGCCGGTGGACGGGACGATCCTCTACCGCTTCGGCCGCGTGGTGAACCCGAACAACACCACCACGCGCTGGAACGGGATCGGGATCGCCGCCCCGGCCGGCACCGCGGTGCGGTCGATCGCGCCCGGCGAGGTCGTGGTGGCGGAGCCGATCGGCACGTACGGCCTCACGGTGATCGTGCAGCACGGCGGGGGCGACTACTCCGTCTACGGCTCGCTGAGCCGCGCCGACGTCCGCCGCGGGCAACGCGTGAGCAAGGGGCAGTCGGTCGGCTCCGTGGGCTCCGCCGACCCCGACCTCCCGGCCCACCTGCACTTCGAGATCCGGCGCGGCCGCGGCGTCGCGGTCGACCCGCTGGAGTGGCTGCGGCGGGCGGCCCGGTGAGCGCGCCCCGGAGTCGGTGCCCGGGAGTCGGGAGGCGCCGTTGCTGACCAAGCGCTGCGCCACCTGCGGCCGCTTCCGCGCCTACCAGGAGGAGGACCGCTACTGCCTCGTCTGCGGCTCCGACTCGCTCGACGCCGGCTGCGACTGCGGGCGGCCGTTCGACTACGCGCTGGCGGAGGAGGGCGACCTCCACTGCCCGCGATGCGGGAAACGACTTCGGGGACGGGCGAGCGAGTTCGAGAGCTAGAATCCCTGGTCGAAACGAGCGTCCACCCGGACCACCCGGCCGCTCGATCCGTCCGCCCGTCCAGGTAGCATGCGTTTCACGACTACTTTATCGAAGATGACCCACCCAGAGCTCCTCCTCGGCGCCCACGTGTCGACCGCCGGCGGCACGGTGGCCGCACCGCCGCGCGCCCGGGCCATCGGCGCCACGGCGATGCAGATCTTCTCGAAACAGGCGAACCGTTGGGCGGAGCGGGTCTGCGACGACGAGGAGTGCGATGCGTTCGCGACGGCGCTGGCCGGCACCGAGGTCAGGGCGACCTCGGTGCACGACAGCTATCTCATCAACCTCGCGTCCCCCGACCCGGCGCTCCGGGCGCGGTCGATCGAGTCGTTCGTCGCCGAGCTGCGCCGATGCCGGGCGCTGCGCATCGACTATCTCGTCTCGCACCCCGGGAACTTCATGGACGACCGCGCCAGCGGCGTCGCCCGGAACGCCGACGCCATCACCGAGGCGCTCGAGCAGGTACCGGACGGGGGGACGCTGCTGCTGATGGAGACCACCGCCGGCCAGGGCACCGTGATTGGCTCGACGTTCGAGGAGATGGCCGACCTCATCGGCCGCATCCCGGAGCGCCTCCGGGGCCGCGTCGCCGTCTGTGTCGACACGGCGCACGTCTTCGCGGCCGGCTACGACATCGCCAACGACTACGACGGCGTGATGGCGCGCTTGGGCGACACCATCGGGTTCGACCGCCTCCGGATGATGCACCTCAACGACTCCAAGGCGCCCTTCGACTCGAAGAAGGACCGCCACGAGCTGATCGGCGAGGGCGCCATCGGCCCCGACGCCTTCCGCCGCATCATGACCGACCCGCGCCTCGCGGCCATCCCGAAGGTGATCGAGACGCCGAAGCTCGACGACGCCGAGAAGACGGACTCGCTGATGCTCGAGCGGCTGCGGTCGTACTCCCGCGGCGAGTGACGCCCGGCGTCCGGCGGCCGTCCTCACTGGCGCCGGTGCCGTCCGCCCCCTTAAGCTCCTTTCCCATGGCCGCAGCGCTCCCGCCTCGCCGTCCCCGGCGGCGCCCCTTCGGCGGCGCCGGCGTGACCCGCGTCGTCGCCCTCGTGGCGGCGATCGGGCAGCTGCTCGTCGCCGGCGCCGCCTGGCTCGACGCGGTCGGTGACCGCGGCCGCATCCTGGCGGCCCACGTCGAGGAGTCGGGCACGAGCCAGCACCGGGCGCACGTCGACTCGACGTGCGTCTTCTGCGTCGCACAGCATCTTACCGCCACCCCCGCCCTCCGGTCGGGTGGCGGCGACGAACGCCCGCCCGAGCCGGCGCCCGCCGTGGCGCGCGGCGTGGCGCGGCCGCTCCACGGAACGCGCGCCACCCACCTCTCCCGCGCTCCTCCGTTCGAAGCCTGAGCCCCTTCCCGTAGCGCCCCGGTGGCGCTCCCTTGCTCAGTCCTTCGACCAGAGACCATGACAACCGTCATTTCCGGCGGCGGCGTCGCGCGAGCGGCGCTCGTCGCCGTCGCGTGCGGCGCCGCGCTCGGCGTCTTCCCCGCGGCCGCCCGCGCCCAGCAGCGCGACAGCACGGCCCGTCGCGACACCACGCGCCGCGCGCCGACGGACTCGGCCGCGCGCGCCGACAGCATCGCCCGCGCCGATAGCATCGCCCGCGCCGACTCGATCTTCATCGAGCAACAGCTCCGGCAGGGGAACCCGAGTGGCGGGGGCGGCGCCCCCTCCCCCTCCCCGGCTCCGACCGGCTCGAGCGCCCCGATCAACCCGCGGCTCCTTCCCGACGTCAGCGCCGTCGGTGACCTCGTCGGCGACCTCTCGCCCGATGGCTCGACGCAGGAGGACCACTCGCGCTTCGGCGTCCGCGAGGTCGAGATCGCGATCCAGGCCGCCGTGGACCCGTACTTCCGGGGCGACGTCTTCCTCGGCCTGAACGACGTCGAGAAGGTTTCCATCGAGCAGGCCTACCTGACGGCCACCGCGCTGCCGTACGGCCTCGAGGCTCGACTCGGCCGCTATCTCATGCCGGTCGGCAAGCAGAACACCACCCACCGGCACGATCTGCACACGATCGAGTATCCCTGGGTCATCCAGCGCTTCTTCGGGCCGGAAGGGCTCAAGGGGACGGGCGTCTGGGCGAGCAAGATCTTCTCGCCATTCGGCTTCTATCAGGAGGTCCAGCTCACCGCGGTGGATCGCTTCGGCGACGCGCCGGAGGGGCTCACGACGTCGGAGCCGGTCAACAAGTCGCTCGGCGGCCTCGCCTATTCGGCCCGGCTGCGGAACTACTGGGACCTCACGCAGGCCGCCAACATCGAGCTCTCCGGGAGCGCGATCACCGGGCGGGTGGAGCAGCCGATCAACTGTACGGCCGCCGACGCCTCGCTCTGCCCGGCCGGCTTCAACGCCCTGGGGGCGCGTCAGAGCGTGGTCGGCGCGGACTTCACCTACCGGTGGCGCCCGCTCCAGCAGGGACTCTACAGGTCCTTCATCCTGCAGGCCGAGGTGATGCGCCAGATCAACCAGCGCTCGCCGGCACTGCCCCAGCCGTCGGCCGACATCGCGTACGCCGGCCCGGCCGGTGACGCCACCGGCGCCTACGTCTATGCGCGCTACCAGATCGGGCAGCGCCTCTTCGTCGGCTCCCGTTATGACCACGTCGGCGACCCGACTCCCGGCGCGAAGCCGCTCAACGCGGGCTCGGCCTACCTGGAGTGGTTCCCCAGCGAGTTCTCCAAGCTCGTCGCCGGCTATGAACGCCTGAATCCGGGCGGGGTAGAGTCGAACGGCCTCGACCGCATCCTCCTCCAAGCCAGCTTCGCCGTCGGCCCTCACAAGCCGCACCCCTTCTGATCATCGGCGCCCGACGTCGGGCACGGAACCGGAGCACCCACTCGTGAACAGTCGCACTTTCTTGTCTCGCGGGGCCCTCGCGCTCTCCGCCCTGGTCCTCGCCGTCGCCCTCGCCTTGCCGGCGTCCGCGGCCCAAGCGCAGCTCAAGGTCGTCACGAGCACGACCGACCTCTACGACATCGCCAAGTCCGTGGGCGGCGACAGGATCTCCGCCGTCCACATCAGCGAGGGCTACCAGGACCCGCACTTCGTCGAGGCGAAGCCCAGCTTCATTCTCCAGCTCAAGAACGCCGACGTCTTCGCGTTCGTCGGCCTCGACCTCGAGATCGGCTGGATGCCGCTGCTCGTGGACGGCGCCCGCAACCCGAGGATCCGCCAGGGCGGCCCGGGCTACCTCGACGTGAGCAGGGCGATCCCGGTGCTCGACGTCCCGGGCGGCAACGTGGACCGCAGCCAGGGGGACGTGCACCCGCTCGGGAACCCGCACTACTGGCTCGACCCCCAGAACGCCAAGCGCATCGCGCGCCTCTTCCGCGCGAAGTTCGCCGAGCTCGACCCGAAGAACGCCGCCGTCTACGCGGCCAACGAGAAGGCGTTCGACGACCGGATCGACGCCGCCGCCCGCGGCTGGGCGCCCCTCATCGCGCAGATCAAGGGGAAGCCGGTGGTCGCCTATCACACGAGCTGGCGCTACTTCGCCGAGTACAACGGCATGAACATCGTGGCGTTCATGGAGCCGAAGCCGGGCGTGCCGCCGTCCCCGTCGCACCTCGCCGAGGTGATGCAGGTCGTCCGCCGCACGGGGGCCAGGGTCATCGTGATGGAGCCGTTCTACGACCGGAAGACGGCCGACCTGGTGGCCTCGCGCACCGGGGCCAAGGTGCTCGTGCTTCCGCCGTCGGTCGGCGGCGTGAAGGGGGCGGGCGACTACGTGTCGCTCATGAACTACGACATGCAGCAGCTCGCGGCGGCCCTCCGATGAGCGCCCTCGTCACCTTCGAGCGCGTGACGCTCGGCTACGGGCGGCGCGCCGTCCTTTCCGACCTCTCGTTCGACATCCAGCACGGCGACTTCCTCGGCCTGGTCGGCCCCAACGGCGCCGGCAAGACGACGGTGCTGCGCGCGCTGCTCGGCACGCTCGAGCCGATGGCCGGCACCGTGACGCGCGCCCCCGGGCTGCGCTTCGGCTACGTGCCGCAGCGCGACCAGGTGGACTACAACTTCCCGCTCAAGGTGCTCGACGTCGTGCTGATGGGGCGCTACGACCGCGTCGGCCTCTTCCGGCGCCCCGGTGCCGCCGACCGGCGTCGGGCGATGGACGCCCTCGAGCACGTCGGCATCCCGGAGCTGGCCGAGCGGCCGCTGACGAACCTCTCCGGCGGCCAGAAGCAGCGCACGCTGATCGCCCGCGCCCTCGTCGGCGAGCCCAACGTGCTCGTGCTCGACGAGCCGACCAACGGGATGGACCTCGTCTCCACGACGCAGATCCTCGGGCTCGTCCGCGAGCTCCACGAGCGCGACGGCCTGACGGTGCTCATGGTCAGCCACGCCCTGAACGAGGTGGCCAACTACGTCGAGCGGATCGCGCTCGTCGTCAACGGCGGCTTCCGCATCGGCACGGTGGACGAGATCATGAGCGAGGCGACGCTGAGCGCGATGTACGGCATCCCGGTGGAGGTGGACTCCTTCAACGGCCACCGGATCGTCGTCGCCCGGCGCGACCACGGCTACGTCACCGAAGAGCGGACGGCGACCCATGCTTGACGCCGTCCTCCTCTTCCGCGACGCCCTCTACGGCGCGATCGTCATCGCGCTCGCCTGCTCGGTGCTCGGCGTCTACGTCGTGCTGCGCCGCATCGTCTTCGTCGGCGCGGCGCTCGCCGAGCTGTCCTCGGCCGGCATCGCGCTCGCCCTCTGGCTCTCCGGGATGGGGATCGCCGCGGGCCTCGTCACCCACCCGATCGCCTTCTCGCTCGTCGTCACGCTCGCCGGGGTGGTCTTCTTCGCCACCGGCGGCGCGCGGAGCCGCATTCCGCAGGACGCGACGATCGGCGTGACGTACGCCGTGGCGGCCGCGGTCGGCATCCTGCTCATCGCCAAGGCGAAGACGGGCGAGGCGCACGACATCTTCCTCCAGGGGAACATCCTCGGCATCACGCGCACCGACTCCCTGGTGCTGCTCGCCGTCAGCGTGCCGGTGCTGCTCGTGCACGCGCTCTTCTACAAGGAGTTCCTCTTCGTCTCCTTCGACCGCGAGACGGCGCGCACGCTCGGCTACAACGTCGGCTTCTGGAACCTGCTGCTCTATCTCACGCTCGGGCTGGTGATCGCGTTCGCGATGCAGTTCGCGGGTGTGATCCTGGTGTTCAACTTCCTCGTCCTTCCGGCCGTCACGGGACTCCTCGTGGCGCGGAGCATGTCGGGCACCTTCGCGGTCGCCGTCGGCTCGGCGGTCGCGGCGGCGGTGGTGGGGTTCTCCCTCTCGGTCCCCTTCGACCTCCCCTCGGGACCGGCGATCATCGCCGTCTCCGGGCTCCTGACGCTCCTCGCCTGGCTCGTCCGACTCGGGCAGAACCGCTGACCGCCCCCCGCGCCGGCGCGCGACGCCTCGCCGCCGGCGCGGTCCTCGCCCGTCCCGACCCGGCGACGCGTCCGTTCGGGACGCCGCTCTCGGCCGAGGTGCGACGCCGAGCGCCGCGACGCGTGGCGGCCCCTGCAGCGCAGGCCCCGCTCCGCTAGTTTTCGGCGCATGAAACGCCAGGACGCACTCGAATACCACTCGCGCGGACGGCCGGGGAAGATCGCCGTCGTCCCCACGAAGCCGCTCACGAACCAGCGCGACCTCTCCCTCGCCTACTCGCCGGGCGTCGCCGAGCCCTGTCTCGAGATCAAGGCGAATCCCGAGGACGTCTACAAGTACACGGCCAAGGGGAACCTCGTCGCCGTCGTCACCAACGGCACCGCGGTGCTCGGCCTCGGCAACATCGGGGCGCTCGCCGGCAAGCCCGTGATGGAAGGCAAGGGGAACCTCTTCAAGCAGTTCTCCGACATCGACTGCTTCGACATCGAGGTCGGCACCGAGAACCCCGACGAGATGATCCGCTTCTGTCAGCTCCTCGAGCCGACGGTCGGCGGGATCAACCTCGAGGACATCAAGGCGCCGGAGTGCTTCTACATCGAGGAGACGCTGCGGAAGACGATGAAGATCCCCGTCTTCCACGACGACCAGCACGGCACGGCGATCATCTCCGGGGCCGCGCTGCTCAACGCGCTCGAGATCGTCGGCAAGGAGATCGGTGAGATCACCGTCGTCTTCTCCGGCGCCGGCGCGGCCGCGATCTCCACCGCCGAGCACTACGTGCGCCTCGGCGTGAAGCGCGAGCACATCGTGATGTGCGACCGGCAGGGGGTGATCTACCAGGGACGCGCCGACGACATGGACCCCTACAAGGCGCGCTTCGCGAACGCGACCGCGGCGCGCACGATCGCCGAGGCGCTCGCCGGCGCCGACGTCTTCGTCGGGCTCTCGGTGGCGAACGCCGTGACCGGCGAGATGGTCGCCCGCATGGCCCCCGACCCGATCATCTTCGCCCTCGCCAACCCCGTCCCCGAGATCCTCCCCGACGAGGTGCGCAGCGTCCGCGGCGACGCCATCATCGCCACCGGGCGCAGCGACTACCCGAACCAGGTCAACAACGTCCTCGGCTTCCCCTTCATCTTCCGGGGCGCGCTCGACGCTCGCGCGACGGAGGTGAATGAGGAGATGAAGATGGCGGCGACGCGCGCCCTCGCCCTTCTCGCCAAGCAGGACGTCCCCGACTCGCTGGCGCAGCTCTACGGGCTCAAGTCGGTGAAGTTCGGGCGCGACTACCTGATCCCCTTCCCCTTCGACCCGCGCGTGCTGCTCTGGGTGGCGCCGGCGGTGGCGTGGGCGGCGGTGGCGAGCGGCGTGGCGCGGGAGTTCATCGACGTCGAGCATTATCGTGAGACGCTCGAGGCGCGCCTCGGCCGGGCGCGCGGGATCATGCGCGGGATCATCAACCGCGCGGTCCACAACCCCAAGCGGATCGTCTTCCCCGAGGGGGAGGAGCCGAAGATCATCCGCGCCGCCCAGATCCTCGTCGACGAGGGGATCGCCCACCCGACGCTGCTCGGCAACCGCGAGGCGATCGAGGCGCACGCCCGCGCCGCCGGGATCTCGCTCGACGAGATCGACATCGAGGACCCGGCGACCTCGCCGATGCGCGAGGAGTACGTGCGCCACCTCTGGGAGCGGCGGCAGCGCAAGGGGCTGAGCCTCGCCGAGGCGCACAAGCGCCTCTACAACGGCAACTACTTCGGCTCCTGCATGGTGGCCTGCGGCCACGCCGACGCGCTCCTGTCGGGCGTGAAGTCGCACTACCCCGAGACCATCCGGCCGGCGCTCGAGGTGATCGGCGCCCATCCCAAGGCGGGGATCGTCAGCGGGATGTACATGCTGGTGTTCGAGAAGCAGGTCGTCTTCTGCGGCGACACGACCGTCAACATCGACCCGACCGCCGAGCAGCTGGCGCAGATCGGCTACGCGGCCGGCCGGATCGTGCGGACGTTCGGCATCGAGCCGCGGGTGGCGATGCTCTCCTTCTCCAACTTCGGCTCCGTCCGCCACCCCGACGCCGAGAAGGTCTCGCGCGCGGTCCAGCTCCTGCGTGAGCGGGATCCGTCGCTCGTCGTGGACGGGGAGATGCAGGCCGACACCGCGCTCGACGCGGGGATCCTGACCGAGCTCTACCCCTTCAGCGCGTTGAAGGAGCCGGCCAACGTGCTCATCTTTCCGAATCTGAGCGCGGGGAACATCGCCTACAAGCTGCTCAACCACCTGGGCGGCGCGACCGCGATCGGGCCGATCCTCGTGGGGATGCGGCGCCCGGTGCACGTGCTGGAGCAGGGCGCCGACGTCCAGGAGATCGTCAACATGGCCGCCGTCGCGGTCATGGATGCGCAGGAGCGCTCGGCGGCGGTCGAGCGGCCGCGCGCCGTCGAGGCGCAGCGGCGCCGCTCGGCACCGATCCTCTGACCGCGTCGGCGGCGCTCGGGCGTCCCGGTGCGGACGCTGGAGCGCCGTCGCCCGCGCACACCGTCAACTTCCTTCAGGGACCTATAGCATGGCGACACAGACGAAGCCGCAGGCCGACGCGCCCCGCGCCCGCGCGGGGCGAGGGGACACCAGCCACGGCCTCGAGGGTCAGGGGCTCGCGCCGACCGGCACGGTGCACTTGAACCTGATCGCGCCGGAGCTGATCCAGGCCGCCGTGCGCCGCGACGAGGGGGAGCTCGCGGACATGGGGCCGTTCGTCGCCGTCACCGCCCCGCACACCGGCCGGTCGCCCAACGACAAGTTCGTCGTCCGCGAGCCCTCGTCGGAGCGGGACGTCGACTGGGGGAAGGTCAACCAGCCGTTCGCCCCCGACAAGTACGAGCTCCTCCTGGCCGACGTCCGCGCCTACCTGAACGCTCGCCCCGATCTGTTCGTCGAGGACCTCTACTGCGGCGCCGACCCCGCCCACCGGCTCAGCGTCCGCTACGTGTCACCGAACGCGTGGCACATGGCGTTCGTCCGGAACATGTTCATCCGTCCGGAGATGAGCGACCTCGCGTCGTTCGCGCCGAACTTCACCGTGCTCCACGCCCCGGAGTTCCAGGCGGACCCGGCGCGGCACGGCACGCGGACCGGCACCTTCATCATCCTCAACATCGCCGCGCGGCAGATCCTCATCGGCGGCACGCGCTACGCCGGCGAGCTCAAGAAAGCGATGTTCACGGTGATGAACTACCTGATGCCCGAGCAGGGGGTGCTCTCCATGCACTGCTCGGCGAACGTCGGGCGGGACGGCGACACGGCGCTCTTCTTCGGTCTCTCCGGCACCGGCAAGACGACGCTCTCCGCCGACCCGGCGCGCTCCCTGATCGGCGACGACGAGCACGGCTGGTCCGGTGACGGCGTCTTCAACTTCGAGGGCGGCTGCTACGCCAAGGTCATCAACCTCTCGGCCGAGGGGGAGCCGGACATCTACCGCACCACGCAGATGTTCGGGACCGTGCTCGAGAACGTCGTCCTCGACCCCGCCACGAAGCGTGTGAGGTTCGAGGACCAGTCGATCACCGAGAACACGCGCGCCTCGTACCCGCTGCACTACATCCAGAACCACGTGCCGAGCGGGCGCGGGGGGCACCCGAAGAACGTCGTGTTCCTCACCGCCGACGCGTTCGGCGTCCTCCCGCCGATCGCCAAGCTCACCCCCGAGCAGGCGATGTACTACTTCCTCTCGGGCTACACGGCCAAGGTCGCGGGCACGGAGCGCGGCGTCACCGAGCCGCAGGCGACCTTCTCCGCCTGCTTCGGCGCCGTCTTCCTCGTCTGGCACCCGACGAAGTACGCGGAGATGCTGGGACGGCTGCTCGAGCAGCACGGCAGCCGGGTGTGGCTCCTGAACACCGGGTGGAGCGGCGGCCCCTACGGCGTCGGCAAGCGGATGAAGCTCGCCTACACCCGTGCCATGGTCCGTACCGCGCTCGACGGCCGGCTCGACGACGTCGTCACCGCCACCGACCCGGTGTTCGGCCTCGAGGTCCCGCAGGACGTGCCGGGCGTGCCGGGCGACATCATGAACCCGCGCGGCACCTGGCAGGACCCGGCCGCCTACGACGCGCAGGCGAAGAAGCTGGCCGGGATGTTCCGGCAGAACATCGAGAAGTTCGGCGACAAGGTGGACGCCCGCATCAAGGCGGCGGGGCCGCGCGGGTGACCGCGCGCCGCGCCCGAGCGGCGGGTTGAGCGAGGGGCGCGCTCCGGCAACGGGGCGCGCCCCTCGCCGCTGGCGCGACTCTTCCTCCGATCCGTGCCGTCCCCCCGGGGGCTGCAGCTCCCCGGTCACCCTGACCTGAGGAGACCCATGCTACGAATCCGCACGGCGGCCGTCGCGACCGCCCTCTCGCTCGCCTCCGTCGCCTGCTCCCGCCGGGCGGACTCGGGACGCGCCGACTCGGCGCGCGCTACCGATACGGCGGCTGCGGCGCCCTCGGCCAGTACGACGTCCGCCGACAGCGCGCGCCGCACCCCCGCGCCCGGCAACCTTCCCGACACCGGGAACGACTCGACGCCGAAGAAGAAGGGGGCGACCACCCCCGCGAAGCCGACCGCGTCGAAGCCGGCGACGACACCCAGGCCTCCGGCGCCGTCCGGCGCGGCCGC